>CAISDR010000582.1 GCA_903884125.1 uncultured bacterium | reverse complement strand
ATCAAAATCCAGCTGCCCTTCAGCATAAAGCCGCGCAATTACATCACCTGCCCTGGTTTCCGGCGACGGCATGATGCTTGGAATCAGAAATCCCTGAACGCCGTCCACCACACTGTCGCGATAGCCGTCCCAATCGCTTAACACCACCGGCAGGCCGCGTGCCATGGCTTCAATCGGGGTAATGCCGAAACTTTCCTCCATCGTATCCGACAGGCTGGTGAAGAAGTCAGCGGCAAACCATATGCCTGTCCGCACCGCCTCGTCCCGGCCATCCAGAAAATGATGTGTGACATTGGGTGCCAGGGCCGCCGCTGCTTCTTTGAAAGCCCGTTCAATATTATGATTTGGAAACCAGCCTGCCTGAATCAGATGAACGTGACGACGGCTTGCTTTTGCTGCTTCATCAAGCCCTACATACATCGGCAAAGGATGCGCTTTTGCGTGAAATGCTATGCGTCCGAAAAACAGGCACACAGCGTCTTCGGCACCAATACCAAGTCTTTGACGCCAATTTAAACCCAGCACACGCTGGTCCGCCGGGCTGCCTTCGGGCAAGTCAATACCGAGTGGGATTATGGGCATCTGCGGCAGGTCGACTGGCAGGCGACCTCCATACCGGGCGGCAAGGTAATCTGCTTCGGCCAAAATCATCGTTTGTGCGGCTTGGCGTATCGCATGGCTTGTGCATACAAGCGCGTCATATGGTCGAGTGGGTACGCGGGCCAACGAACCAACCAGATCCCGGCTGATGGCATCTGATATGGAATGTGTCAGTCCAAGAAGAGACAGCTTCACGCCACGGGTCTGTCGCTGCCATGTCGCTTCGACGAATTTTGACACATCAAAATAGGAAACAGCCCCGGATCGAAGAAGTCGCGGGTCGTCGAACGATTCAGCGATCACCAGCGGCTTATCGCCTAGTCCAAGGTCGCCGGCAAATTGCTGCAGCGGCGCTATCTCCGATCGCTGGGCAACCAGAAACTGTCTGGCAAAATCTGCCTGGAGTGCTGCGGCCAGAAAACCGCGCCCGGCAACCTGCCGTCCCATGATGCGATCCCGGGCCAGTATGTACCCATCCGACTGGGCATAGATGAATGCATCACTCGACATTGGCCTGCATCCATGGCCTGGAATCCCCCAGCGACAACGCGTCACCTGCGGTCTTGGGCAGATCGACAATCACGCGCGTGCCATGACCGGGACGAGAATCAATGTTCAGTCTTCCACCATGCAATTCAACCAGACCAAGTGTGATGGGAAGACCAAGACCGATGCCGCTGTGACTGCGATCCAGGGGTGATTCAGCCTGCTCGAAAGGACGCAGAACCCGTTCAATATCCGTGGGCTCTATTCCCACGCCCTGATCTTCGACGATGATCCTGAGATGATCTTCCAAGTCAGACAGGATGATCCTGACTACACTGTTGGAACTGGAAAATTTTATTGCATTGGAAATCAGATTGATCAGGATCTGACGCAATGCTTTTGAATCCGCATCGATTTCAATTGCCGCGGGTGATTGCAGTTCCAGACGCACCCCGGCTTCGTCGGCATCCAGTTCCATTACGCGCAGAACGCCTTTTGCTATTTCACCCAGATCGACGTGCGCAACCGTCAGCACATAGCGCCCGGCTTCAAGCCGTGCCATGGCCAGAATGTCATTGACAACATCGACCAGGTGCCGCCCTGCAGAAATAATATCCGCCAGATAGGTGCGATAGATGGGCGGCAGCGTCGCGTGTTGTTCCAGCGCAATGATTTCTGAAAAGCCAATCATCGCATTCAGCGGTGTCTTTAATTCGTGACCCATTGTGGCCAGAAACGCTGTCTTGGCACGGTTACCTGCTTGCGCCCGGTCGCGCTCGACAACCAGCCGGTTAGATAAAGCTACGTTTCGACGTGCCAGTCTTTCGGCACCGATGATCAGTCGTCCGGTTGCAAAGGCATTTGACCCAATCATCGGGATTGCCAGCAATAGTAGTATAGCAATTAGATGCGCTTGCGTGTCAGGTCGCTGAAACAGCACAAAGGCAACCGGCGCCAACGCAACTAACGGAAAGGCAATCAGGGCTGGAATCCAGGTTGCATACCCAAGACTCGTCCAGGTTGCACCAACCAGCAGCAGTAACAGCACAGCGTCAAGTTCCGGCGTGCTGGCATTCAGCATGCTGCCGACAAAAATTGCCCAGACAAGTCCGCGAATAATGCTCAGGCCGACCGCAATCCAGCCCCAGGACAATTCGGAAAATTCATCGCGATGTGTATAAAACCTGCGCCCGGCATACCAGCGCAAAAAAACCAGCAAAACCGATGCCAATAAAAAGGGAACGACGGTCAGAGGGCTATTGACCGTCCCGAAGATTCCTGCCGCACAAAGCGGCGTAAAAAGATATTCAGGATGCCGGACCAGAAGACGTGGGCGATAGAAAAATGCGATGCGACTGGCAAAATCGCTTTGGCGTCCGGTCAGAATGACCCGGATAATCTCGATTGCAGAATTTAGCTTCTGAGCGTGAGCCACGATTCGATGCCATAAAATTGTCAGTGACAATGCAGAAATTTCAACGCTTTGGTCAATGGCGACGTGAATCGCAGACTTAAACCCGTTCCAGTCTGAGCACCAGATCGGCTGCCTGTCCGGGTGTTTCGTCGCGCTTGGCCGTCTCCGGCTGGCCCAGACGCGCAATCATTGCGATCAGGTCGCGGGCATAAGCCTCGGCATAAAGCAGGGTTCCTGACTGGGTTCGCGAATTTGGTCCCATGACCGAAAAAACTTGGCCGCCTTTTGCCCGCCAATACGCGGCATGCCGATCCTTTTTTCCCAATTCCTGTGCATCAAGGGCGATCAGGGCGCGCAAAAGCCGCCGCTGGCTTAGGAATTTCTGCTGCACCAGGTCGGTTGCAGGAACCGCCTGATCAGTGGGCCTGAGTGCTGCAAGCAGGGTCATTCGAGTCTGAAAAGCGATCAGTGATTCATCCAGGTGATAGGTTACGCCGACACCCGTGGTCCGGCGCATGATTTCTGATGCAATGGGTGCCAGATTTTCGAAGGCCTGTCTAAGGTCGCCGGCCACAACATGCAATCCAGGGATCACCTGAGCGCTGAACGCAAACAGGTTGCCAAGACGGTAATGGCGCAGTTCCACTCGGACTGGAAGGAACTCATGGTTCATGGGAACCTTCCAGTCTCGTCGCGGATCTAAATTGCCTGTAAAGCCTCAAGCTTCTGAATTTCGTCGGCAGAAAAACCCCAATCCCCCAAGACGGCAATTGTATCTGATCCTGCACGCGATGGCGGGGTTGGTGTTGCCGGTACGGTCCGCGAAAAGCGCGGCGCAGGTGCTGGCTGATCCACACCTGCTATCGAAATGATTGTATTGCGCGCCGCATTATGTGGATGGGATTTAACCTCGGTGATGGACAGGACCGGGGCAAAACACACATCCGTTCCTTCCATGATCGCGGTCCATTCGGCGCGGGTCTTGGTTTTCATCACGGCTGTCACTTTTGCCTTGAGCGATGGCCACGCATCTCGGTCCATCTGTGCATCAAAAGCGGGATCGGTAAGCCCGGCCTTTTCCCGCAGCAATGCATAAAACTGCGGTTCGATTGAACCAAGTGCCACATACTTTCCGTCAGCACATTCATATGTATCGTAGAAATGAGCGCCACCATCGAGCAGGTTGGCTCCGCGCTGTTCCTTCCATGCGCCTGATGCCGTGAAGGCAAAAAACATCGACATAAGTGATGCAGCACCATCAACCATGGCCGCATCAACCACCTGACCTTTGCCGGACCGCTGTGCTTCAAGAAGTGCGCATACCATGCCAAAGGCCAGATACATGGCCCCACCACCAAAATCGCCCACCAGATTAAGGGGCGGAACCGGCTTGGCGCCGGCAGGACCAATGGCACCCAACGCCCCGGAAAGCGCGATATAGTTCAGGTCATGCCCAGCGGCCTGTGCCAGCGGGCCGTCCTGTCCCCAGCCGGTCATGCGGCCGTAAACAAGTTTCGGGTTGCGTGCCAGGCAGGTATCCGGCCCAAGTCCCAGACGTTCAGTGACACCGGGTCTGAAACCTTCCTGCAAGGCATCTGCCTTTTCAACCAGACGCAATACTGCCTCGACGGATTCAGGTTTTTTCAGGTCGAACGCAACTGACCGCCGGTTTCGGCTCATAATGTCAAATTTGTGACCACCGCCTGCACCCTTGCGATCAACCCGAATGACTTCGGCCCCCATATCCGCCAGCATCATTGCGCAGAATGGCCCGGGCCCGATACCGGCCAGTTCGATCACCTTCAATCCAGATAGCGGTCCCATTTTTTTCCTCGTCCTTCAGTGCTTATTTTATGAAACTGGCGATAACGCGGTCTGTCAGCCCAGACATTCTGTCAGCCAAGACTTTGACCATCATCAACAGTAATTAGTGAGCCTGTCATGAACCGGCTGTCGTCGGATGCCAGCAACAGCAAAGTTGCATCCAGATCTGCTGCATCACCCAGACGTTTGCGGGGGAAACTGTCGATCTGCTTTTTGCCGCCATCGGTCGAAAACCATTCGTCATTTATTTCTGTGAGGATAAAACCGGGACAGATCGCATTCACATTGATGTTAAATCGAGCCCAGTCGCGCGCCAGTGATCGCGTCATCATGCCAATCGCTGCCTTGGACATGCAATAGGCCGTCAATCCCGGCAAAGGCGTATGCGCCCCAATGGAAGCAATATTAATTATGCGCCCGCCGGTTTTGCGCTTGATCATCCGCATTCCAACCTGCTGGGCGCAAAAAAACGCACCCTTCACATTGGTGTTCATCACGGCATCAAAATCATCAACCGTATACTGATCAATCCGCTTGTTTGAATTCATGCCCGCGTTATTGACCAGAATGTCCACAGGTCCAAGAGATGCCTCGATCTGGTCGAGCGTTGGTACGATCTGATCGGGCTTTGTGACATCAAAAGCAAATGCCTTGACTGAATGTCCCTGCCCCAGCAGATCGGATTCCAAAGCGCCAAGCCGGTCGAGCCTGCGCCCGCTGATGGCAACCCTGGCACCGGCCTGCGCCAGAATCTGGGCGAACCGTCTGCCGAGCCCGCTGGTCGTGCCGGTGACCAATGCGGTCTTTCCTGAAAGATTGAACATGACGTCCCCGTATTCTGGGCCTCTGCCTCAGGCGGCATCCCTGTCTGGTTCTTTTTGCGCGTCTTCTTTTGCCCAGCTTTGCGCCAGCACATTGAGACCATCAAGCACCTCTTTCAACGAGGCACCCCGCCCGGTCAAGGAATATGTCACTTCCGGGGGTACGGTGGGCTTGTAATCCCGGTTGATCAGTTGCTGCGCTTCAAGATGACGCAACCGTTCGGTCAAAACCTTTGACGAAATGCCCGGCATCGCCCGACGCAATGCGCCAAACCGCATCGGCCCCTGACTATGTAACAGCCAAAGGATGTATGTGGTCCAGGGGCCCATCAGAAGTCTTAGAACCGCATCCATCGGACAGGTTGATTGCGCGAGATTCACAGCACATTTGGATGGAACTGAGTCAGTCATGGCTTTATCCGGTGCGGGGTTTCTTGGACGCCTGGCCAATTTTTGGAATGCAATTCCATTAGTTACTAAAAAGTACCTACTTTTCAATAGAAATCCAAAGCCCTATATCCCAGTTACTTTCGGAAACTAAGGAGATTGGCAAATGACACATGTCGCAATTGTTTACCATTCAGGTTACGGCCATACCAAGGCGCTGGCAGAACAGGTCGCCAATGGCGCGGCCGAGGTGTCCGGTGTCACAAGCCAGCTCATTCCGGTCGCCGATGTTGACAGTCATTGGGACGATCTGGACAAGGCTGATGGGATCATCTTTGGTGCGCCCACTTATATGGGCGCAGCGTCAGCCGCATTCCGCACTTTTGCCGAAGCCTCATCAAAACGCTGGTTTACGCTTGCCTGGAAAAACAAGGTTGCCGGCGGGTTTACCAATTCCGGCAGCCAGAATGGTGACAAGGGAAATACAATGATGGAACTGGTCACCCTTGCTGCACAGCATGGCATGATCTGGGTATCGCTTGGGCTGCCGCCCGGCAACAACAGCTCTAAAGGTTCGCTGGCCGATCTGAA
Source organism: uncultured bacterium (assembly GCA_903884125.1). Lineage (GTDB taxonomy): Bacteria > Pseudomonadota > Alphaproteobacteria > CAISDR01 > CAISDR01 > CAISDR01. Next base: position 9,882 of record CAISDR010000582.1, on the reverse strand, counting down.
CCGGCTTGGTGGGTCCCTTGGCGCGCTGGCACAATCCAATGTCGATCAGGGTGGCGAAGATGCGCCGATTGCCAGTGACCGGGCCACGGCGCTGGCCTATGGCCGTCGTGTTGCGGAAATTGCTGATGCGCTCAAACGCGCTCAGCTATAGCCGATCATGCCAGTGGGGCGGCGGACCGACAGAAATCCGTCGCCCGGCATGTGTCGCGGCAGCAAACTTGAACCGGCCAAAAGTTATCCCTAGACTTGACCTTCGGTCGCAAGGGGAAATGGAATGTATATCGACATTGTATCGGACGTGATTTGCCCCTGGTGCTATGTCGGACAAAAGCGTCTGGCAAAGGCTTTGGCTTTACGGCCTGACCTTGCCGTCGAAATAAACTGGCGCCCGTTTCAGCTGGCCCCCGAGCTCCCGCAAGAAGGTATGGACCGGCGCGAATATCTCAAAGCCAAATTCGGCGAAAGCGCCGGGCGTGGTCCCATGCTCGAGGCACTCAAGGCAAGCGGTCTGGCTGAGGGGATTGATTTTCAATTCGACCGGATCGCCCGGACACCGAATACATTTGACGCTCACCGCCTGATTTTCTGGGCCAGTGCCGTCGGCGCCCAGGACGCCGTTGTCCGCGCGCTGTTTGCCGCCTATTTCGAACAGGGCCGGGATATTGGCAGCCATGATGTGCTGATCGCCATTGCCGGTGAAAATGGGATGGATCAGCAGCGCATTTCAGAATTATTGAACAGTGATTCAGACACTGACCGTATGCGCCATGACCTCGATCTGGCCCATAAAATGGGCATAGGCGGCGTGCCGACCTTTGTCTTGAACCGGCGTTATCTCATTCAGGGCGCGCAGGATGCCGAGAAACTGGTGAAAGCTCTTGACCATGTTTCAACAATTCCGGCGTAAACCGGAATATCAGTGTTTGGCCGGATCGGTTCTGGTCAGCACGATGCGAATGACCGGGTCAAAGGCAAATCCTGCGGGTGAACCCGGAACCTGATGCGACGTTATTGTTGTCTCGCCAGACTCAAACCCGTACTTGTTGCATTCGATCCGAAGTTCACGTGAATCCGGCACAAGCGTGATTACACCCGGCGTGGATAAAACCATGCCTGCCAATTGTCCGGCGCGATATGCCCGACACGTGGCAAGAGGCGGAAAGCTTTGAACTTCAACTTCCTGGAAGGCTGCCTTATCCGGTCCGGCACAACCGACGATCAGGAATAACGACCCCAGCGCAAAGGCCTGTTTCAATCCGGTTGCCATTCCATTGCCCTTTCCAAGGCCGGTTCAAATACCGCGATAGTGCCCAGACTGACCTGCTATGCCTTTTTTACAAACTCCGTGCGCAGAACCAGACCCTTGACCTGTTTGGTATTGCATTCAACTTCGTCGGCATTATCGGTCAGGCGAATGTTTTTGACCATCGTTCCACGCTTTATGGTTTCAGATGTGCCTTTGACTTTCAGGTCCTTGATCAGCGTTACGCAATCGCCATCACCAAGCCGCGTGCCATTTGAATCTCTTACGATCAGTTCATCACTCATGATTTCAGCCTTTTTTGCAAATTCACCAATAAATCAGGCGGCACGCCCCGCAATGGCCACAAGTTCCGCCAGCAGATCGCGGGTAATTTTCACACGCGCCTCCGGTACATCGTCGCTTTCGTAATAGACCAGCTTGTGATCATTGCGCAGTTTTGCAACATCGGCATGTTTGCGCACCCAGTCAATTATGCCCATGGGATTTGGCGGCGCATTGCCGCGGAAAGACAGGATTAATCCCTTTGGTCCGGCATCCAGCTTTGAAACACCCGCCTGACGGCACAGGCCCTTTAATTCGACGACATTCAGAAGATGCTCAACCTCGCCCGGCAAGGGACCGAACCGGTCGATCAGTTCCGCTGCAAAGCCGTCAATATCCGCTTTGGTTTCAATGTCACCGAGCCGGCGATACAAAGCCAGGCGGGCATCAAGATCAGCGACATAAGTTTCAGGAATAAGTACCGACATGCCAAGCGCAATGGCCGGTGACCATTTTTCGCTGCCGCCACCGGATGCACGATCTGCTGCCTGTTGACCGCCCTGGCGTAGGTTGTTGATCGCCTCCTCCAGCATGGCCTGATAAAGCTCGATCCCCACTTCCTTGATATGACCGGATTGTTCCTCGCCCAGCAGGTTACCGGCACCACGAATATCAAGGTCATGGCTGGCCAGCGTAAAGCCCGCGCCAAGCGAATCCAGCGACTGCAAAACCTTCAGCCGCTTGTCCGCGGCCGAGGTCAAAACCCGTCGCGCCGGTACCGTCAGATAGGCAAAAGCGCGGGTCTTTGCGCGGCCGATACGTCCGCGCAACTGGTACAGTTGCGCCAGGCCGAACATGTCGGCCCGGTGAACAATCAGCGTATTGGCGGTTGGGATATCAAGGCCGGATTCAATAATCGTGGTGGACAGCAATACGTCAAACTGGCGTTCGTAAAACGCGGTCATCACATCTTCCAGCGCACCTGCCGCCATCTGGCCATGGGCGGTTGCAACCTTGACCTCTGGCACGGTTTCTTTCAGGAACGCCGCTGCTTCGTCCAGATCGGCAATGCGCGGTACCACATAACAACTTTGACCGCCGCGATAATGCTCGCGCAACAGGGCTTCGCGCAGGGTCACCGGGTCAAATGGCAGGGCAAAGGTTTTGACGGCCAGCCTGTCAACAGGCGGCGTGGCGATCAGTGATAATTCGCGTACACCCGACATGGCCAGTTGCAGGGTCCGCGGGATGGGTGTTGCCGACAAGGTCAGCACATGCACATCAGCTTTCAGCGACTTTAACCGCTCTTTATGCTTGACGCCGAAATGCTGTTCCTCATCCACAATCACCAAAGCCAGATCGCGGAATTCAATGTTTTTGGCCAGCAGTGCATGGGTGCCGATCACCACATCGACCGAACCATCGGCCAGACCTGCTTTGGTCTCGGCCGTTTCTTTGGTGCCAACCAGTCGCGAAAGCTGGCGCACCCGCACAGGCCATCCGGCAAAGCGGCTGGTGAACGTACGGAAATGCTGTCGGCACAATAATGTGGTGGGTGCCACGACCGCGACCTGCCGTCCGGACATGGCCATGACAAAGGCCGCACGCAGCGCAACTTCGGTCTTTCCAAATCCCACGTCACCGCAGATAAGGCGATCCATGGGCTGGCCCTTGGACAGGTCGTCCATCACATCGGCGATGGCTGCTTCCTGATCCTCGGTTTCCTCATACGGGAAACGGGCGCAGAATTCGTCATAGACACCGTCGGGCGGTGCCAGTATCGGTGCTTCTTTCATCTGGCGCGCGGCGGCAATACGCATCAGTTCTGCTGCCATATCGCGAATACGACTTTTTAGTTTCGACCGTCGTGCCTGCCAGGCGCCGCCACCCAGCTTGTCCAGACCGACATCCTGATCTTCGGCACCAAAGCGGGTCAGGAGATCGATGTTTTCGACCGGCAGATAGAGCCTGTCACCGCCTGCATAAAGAAGCAGCAGGCAATCATGGGGCGCACCATTCACATCCAGCGTGTGCAACCCGTCATATCGTCCGATCCCGTGATCCACATGAACCACCAGATCACCCTGTGACAGACCCGCCGCTTCGCGCAGGAAATTTTCAGCCCGGCGTGACCGCTTGCGCGGGCGCACCATGCGTTCGCCCAGAATGTCCTGCTCGCCAATGATCACCAGCCCGCCGAATTCAAACCCGGCTTCAAGCCGCAGTACCGAAAGGCCCAGCGAACCAGCTGGCAACCGGTCGATATCGGCCATCGACTCAACCGGGATCAGCGGTGTGATTTTATGGTCTTCCAGTACCGCTTTCAGGCGGTCTGCCGCCCCGGCACTCCAGCATGCGACCACAACTTTCCGGTCATTATTCAGCAGACTGCGCGCGTGCGCGCCGACAGCGTCGTAAACATTCACCCCTTCGCGCTGACGTTCGGGAGCAAATGACCGGCCAAGACGGCCACCGAAGTCAAAGACGTCTTTGCTCTCGGGCTGGGTATGGGGGGAAAACTGCCGCAGCTTGTGCCCGGCCAGTGCCTTTGCCCATGTTTCATTATCCAGATAAAGTCGGTCCGGTTCCAGCGCACGGTATGGAACCGCCCCCAGGGCCGCCGCTGCCTTGTCACCACCCAGACCACCTGCCTTGCGCGCCTCGTAATAGTCCTGAATCAGTTCCAGGCGTGAAGCCCGCGCTTCTTCGGCATTGGTGTCGAATACCACGTATGAATTGGGCACATAGTCCAGGACGGTTTCCAGCCTGTCGTGGAACAAAGCCAGCCAGTGTTCCATGCCCGGATGACGACGACCGGCGGCAATGGCTTCGTATAAAGGATCATCTCCGGCCAGCCCGAACTGCTGCACATAGCCCGCGCGGAAGCGCCTGATCGAATCCGGATCAAGCAGCGCTTCGCTGGCAGGAACCAGTGTCAGACTGGTCAGCGCATCCTGACTGCGCTGGGTTTCAGGATCAAACCTGCGCAGGGATTCAAGCTGTTCACCAAAGAAATCCAGCCTGACAGGATCACTGGCACCTGCGGGAAAAAGATCCAGTATCCCGCCGCGCATGGCATATTCACCGGCCTCGCGAACGGTCCCGGTGCGGCCATAGCCATTATTGACCAGAAAGGTCTGGATTGCGTCCATGGCGATAAACTGACCCTTGGTCAGTGTCAGGATCGCACCCGCCATGATCCGGCGTGGCGGCACCAGCTGGATCGCCGCATTGATTGTGGTCGCAATGACAAGCGCACCTTCGGGCGCACGCAGGCTCAGCGCCGAAAGCGTCGCAACCCGACGGGCAAGCACCTCTGCATTGGGCGAAACGCGATCATATGGCAGGCAATCCCACGCCGGCAGCGAAAGAACCGCCAAATCCGGCGCAAAAAACGCAAGCCCTTCGAGTACCTGATTAAGGCGCACTTCATCGCGGGCGACAAATAAAACCGGCCCGCGTGCCCGCGCCAGTAGCCCCAGAGTGATCGCCTGCGCGCCATCGGGAACCCCGGACAGTGTCAGGGGTGTTGGCTGATTAAGGACCCTTTGATCCAGCGACAGGCCTGAGCGTGTTGTGGTCACGGACGCGGTCTTTGCCTTACATGGTCCAGGATCAGATGTAACAGCGCGTTGTCCCATTCCGGTGGCACAGGCTTGGTCTGCGTCAGCCAGCCATAGATATCCCAGTCCGGCACATCAAGCAGGGACTGATACAGGGTCAGGTCCTCAGCGCTTAACCCGGCAAGCCGGTCATCGGCAAAGGCTCCAAGGATCAGGTCCATTTCGCGAAATCCCCTGTGCCAGCTTTGAAATCTCAGGCGCTTGAGGCGGATGTCGTGGGCGGTCTCGGTCATCTGGGGCTCTTGAACTAAATCCGGGGCCATGGGGTATAAGCCGTTTAGTTCTGGCTGTCATCAGACCTGGCATAGCTTTACGCCTTTTCAAGGCGCGAGGTGTCACGCTATAGTAGTTCCTGAATGAAATTTGCGCGCAAGGACACGTGAAACGCTATGGCCGAGAAGAAATCTGCCAATCCACCCGAATCCGAGGCCCCGGCCGAGCTTGACGACTTTCTGCGCTATGAGATTTCCCGTAGTCTGTCCAAAGTTGGTGTGCTGGCAACCATGATCCAGACCCGTCTGGCGGGTCTTTCGGACAACAGGTTTGCCGGAATTTCTGATCTGATCGACATTTACGAGCAGGCTGCCCGCGCCCAGTTTGCCAAGGGTATTGATTATCGGGCGGAGGGACTGAACCTTGACGGTAACATGCAAACGCAGGTCAACGTCCTGGTTCGGAAAATATTCTCGCTGGATTGATGTTTTTCAGCGCCGGGTCTGGTCCCTGTCATGAGGCCAGCCGTCCTGTTCCCCCTTTTTGCCGATACGACCGCTTTGGACGGGATCGGCCCGAAACTGGCCCGGCTGATCGAGCGGGTTGCAGGTCTGCGCGTAATCGACCTGATCTGGTGTATGCCCCAGGGGCTGATCGACCGCCGGTTTCGGCCCGCAATTGCGGATGCACCCGACGGCCAGTTATGCACGCTGGACGTGACGATTGACGCGCACGTTCCGCCGCAAAATCCAAAGCGGCCCTATCGGGTACGTGCCAGTGATGACACAGGCACGGTTTACCTGATTTTCTTTAATGCCCATAACGACTGGATCGAGCGCGCGTTGCCGATTGGTGCGCGGCGGCTGATTTCCGGGGATGTGCGCCATTATGGTGGCGAAATCCAGATCACTCATCCTGACCGGATGCTGGCGCCGGAAAATGCAGGGGAACTTGACATCATCGAGCCGATCTATCCGTTGACCGCAGGTCTTACTCAGCGGGTGATGGCCAAGACTATGCGGGCGGCCCTGGCACGCCTGCCAGTATTGCCGGAATGGCAGGATGCAGCGTGGCTTTCCCGCAATGACTGGCCGGATTTTGTAGCGGCTCTGCAGATTATGCATCAGCCCCAGACCCTGGCGGAACTGGGCGCTGATACACCTGCGCGGCTGCGCCTGGTATTTGATGAACTGCTGGCCAGCCAACTGGCTTTGGCACTGGTGCGCCAGCGCGCAAGACGGCAGGCGGGACGGACATTGAACGGTGATGGCAGCCGCCGTAAAAAACTGATCGCGGCCTTGCCTTTCAAGCTGACCAGCGCACAAACCCGCTCGATTGATGAAATCGAACAGGACATGATCCGCGATCAGCGCATGTTGCGACTGCTGCAGGGCGATGTGGGATCAGGCAAGACGCTGGTGGCCCTGATGGCCATGGCACAGGCGGTGGAGGCTGGCGCACAGGCGGCACTGATGGCACCAACAGAAATCCTGGCGCGTCAGCATCTTCAGACCCTAGAGCCGTTATGTGAGGCCGCAGGCATGTCCGTTCGCATTTTGACCGGTCGCGACAAAGGCCGCGCCCGTGACAAACTGCTTGAAGATGTGGCCGACGGATCGGTCGATATTCTGATCGGTACTCACACCCTGATTGTTGAGGATGTGATCTTCAAGTCTCTGGGGCTGGTGGTCATTGATGAACAGCACCGGTTTGGCGTTCACCAGCGCCTGACCTTAAGTGCCAAGGGCGTGGGCGTTCATATGCTGGTCATGACGGCGACACCCATACCGCGCAGTCTTAGTCTTGCCTATTACGGCGATCTTGATAATTCCCGGCTGGACGAAAAACCACCGGGCCGGCAGCGGATTGATACCCGCACGGTCCCGCTCAGCCGTTTGCACGAAGTGTCCGACGGCATCGGCCGGGCGATCGCGCACGGACAACGGGTCTACTGGGTCTGTCCACTGGTCGAGGAAAGCGAGCTGATCGACGCGGCGGCGGCCGAAGAACGTTATGCCACCCTGTCAGGGCAATATGGCAAGGATCGCGTGGGGCTGGTCCATGGGCGAATGAAGCCCAGTCAGAAAGACGCGGTGATGACGGCCTTTCAGATCGGGGAAATCCAGATACTGGTTGCAACCACGGTGATCGAAGTGGGCGTCAATGTGCCGGAAGCCACGATCATGGTGATCGAACATGCCGAGCGTTTCGGTCTGGCGCAATTGCATCAGCTGCGCGGACGTGTGGGGCGCGGTAGCGGGCAGTCCACCTGCCTGCTGTTATATCAGGAACCATTGGGTGAAACGGCGCGCGCGCGTCTTACAACACTGCGCGAAAGTGATGACGGGTTTCGCATCGCCGAGGAAGATCTGCGGCTGCGCGGTGCCGGGGAGTTACTGGGTACTAGGCAAAGCGGATTTCCCGATCTGAAATTTGCCGATCTGGCGCGCCATGGTGATCTGTTAAGTGCTGCACGCGATGATGCCCGGCTGATCCTGGAACGCGATCCGGAATTGGCCGGAGAACGCGGCAGCGCGTTGCGCCACCTGCTTTATCTTTTTGAACGTGACGAGGCGATCAAGAACCTGCGCGCCGGATAAGCCCGTCAATTTTTTCCAGAAGCTGCGACCAGGCCTGATCCGTCTCAGCGGTCCAGTTGCCACCAAGTACATTTCGCACCGTGTCGCGAACAATGGGAAAAAACGTAACGAACACCTCTTTGGTTATGCCGAAATTATTGTCGTGATTGATCGCTTCGGCATGGATCAGGGTTCGGGCATAAAGTTCAGCACCAGTCAGATCGATAATCGCCTCAAACGCCTTGGACAGCATCTCGCCTTTAACCGCATGATTTTTGTCCATAATGAATTTGGATTTAAGGTCCGGATGCTGGTTAAACAACTGTTCATAAACTTTAGGGGTCAGATCCGGACACAGCTCCCCTGCCCGCTCGAGGCTTTCATGGATAAGGGTGTTTGCGTCAACCATCTAACTGCGCCAGCGCAGCGTGGTTTCAGTGATCGGATTGACAAATGCCCGCCCATCGGCGCGTGCGCGTGACCACATGTGCTTGATCTGAAAATACCAGCGCGCCTGTGTGTCGGCATCATTGATCAGCATCAGCTTTGGATCATAGGCCAGACCGATCTGCTGCAATACGACAGCGTCGCGATCCTGGCCCAGAAAGCGGCCCGTGAACCAAGCCAGCAGCGGCTTTACCACCGGCAGCAACGCGGGCAGTCCCGACAGTTTCCAAAAAAAGATTGATGTGACCTGCGTGGTTTTTGCATCCACAGGTGTTACGGCTGTCAGGATATTGATGATCGATTTCCCGGCCCGAATAGTCTCAATCCGGATGCCCGGCAGTTGAAACGAAATCTCGGTTGTCTTTGGTCCCCCCAGGATTTTATAAAACCCTGAATTGGAACTGGGTGCATGGCTGGCCATCGTAAAGCCCCGGGTGGACGGCACGAATTTCTTTGCCTTGGTATGAATGGATCGCGCCGTGCGCCACCACCATGCGGCATGCACAAATGGTCCATGGGCGGGGTCCATGAGTCCGATCACGGCATGATCAATATGACAGGCGAAGGTCTGGCTTTCGATCAGTTGCGGCAGGCCATCCGGCATATCAGGCACCATGGGTGGCAGATCGGGACTGTGTTCATCCCGCACACCCAGAAAAACCCAGACAAGACCTTGCTGCTCTGTGACCGGATAGGTGGCGACGCTGATTTTGCTGATGTCCACATCCTGCCCCTCGCATAGCGACGGGATCATGGAACATTGGCCGGAACCGTTAAATCGCCAGCCATGGTAAGGGCATTCAATGTCGCCGTCGTCTTTGATTGCCCCGATTGACAAAGGCATGCCACGATGTGGGCAGATGTCACGGACCGCATACACACTGCCATCAGGTCGCCGCACGACCACGATGGGAAGTCCTGCAATCGAAATTCCCAGGCTACGCCCCGGTTTCAGCCGGGCGCCGGGCGTTGCCAGATACCAAAGTCCATCCAAAAAAAGGTTCGTGTCCATACCTTTACCTTAAGGCCCAAAATCAACGAAAGGAAGGGACGCATCTCAAAAATTGCACTGTTCGGAACGGACCGATATGACTGATGCGCCAGATACTTTGCGGTCATTTCCGAATATAGGTAGTTAACTCCCTAAAATATCCAAATAATATATTCGTTCGCGCCAATATCTATCATATCAGGGCCAAATGATTATTGGTGATATTCTGAAGTTTGAATCGAAAGCATATTTCCGTTGAAATTTTAGCTGTATCACTGACATCAGAACAAACATGAATCTGCGAAATACTGAATGAACACGAACAGATCGCATCTGGAAATTGAAATACGCCCGGTTTCTGAAGGCGACGACCGTGCAATCGCTGACGTGTATCTGGCAGCGCTCGCCCAAGGATTACCCTTTCTGCCTGTCAGACATGCGGAGCAGGAAACACGTGCCTGGATATCTTACTGTCTTATCCCGCAGCAGGATGTGCAGGTTGCT
>CAISDR010000581.1 GCA_903884125.1 uncultured bacterium | reverse complement strand
TTTGATGCGCTTAGCCTTAGGGCGGCAGCCCGCCGGGCCGGTGTATCCGAAGCTGCCCCCTATCGTCATTTTGCCGACAAGGCTGCCCTGCTGGACGCGGTTGTGGCATCTGCGCGTATGGCGCTGATGGATGAAATTGCTGCCGCCATGGTTCCCTATCGCGGCGAGGGCAGGCGTGCCTTGCAGTCCGGTATGCGCGCGCTGATCAATTTTGCCATTGAGCAGGCCGGGCGCTATCAGCTTTTGGCAAGTGATCCAAAATTGGGCGAGGTGGCAGACCTATTTGCCTTCGATGCTGGGTCTGACGAAAAGGGGTTGCTGATATTTGCACAAGCCCACGGACTTGCCATGATGATGCTGACGAAAACGATATCCGACCAGCAAGTCATATCAATACTGGCCGGAGACTGATCAGGCTTTGCCCGCAAGACGCCTGGCCGCTTCCAGCGCGTAATAGGTGACGATGGCATCAGCACCGGCGCGCTTGAAACACACCAGACTTTCCATCAGTACCCGTGGCCCGTCCAGAAAGCCGCGTTCGGAAGCCGCCATTAACATCGCATATTCACCGGACACCTGATAGGCAACAGTGGGCACGGCGAATGTTTCTTTGACCATTCTGATGATATCAAGGTATGGCAGGCCGGGCTTGACCATGACCATGTCTGCACCTTCGGCCAGATCAAGCGCAACTTCACGCATCGCCTCATGGGCATTGGCGCTGTCCATCTGATAGGTGCTTTTGTCGCTGGGATATAAGGTTGAGCCAGCCAGCGCTTTGCCTGAACCAATCGCATCGCGGTACGGACCGTAAAAGCCCGAAGCATATTTTGCAGCATAGGACAGGATCAGAACGTCCTTATAACCGGCGGCTTCAACAGCTGTGCGGATTGCGCCAATCCGGCCATCCATCATATCAGAGGGCGAGAGTATTTCGGCCCCCGCCGCGCAGGAAGCCAGCGCCTGCCGGACCAGAATATCCACTGTTTCGTCATTGGCGATCCGTCCGTCCAGCGCAATGCCGTCATGGCCATGGGTGGTATAGGGATCAAGAGCAATATCAACCATTATGCCGATGGGAATCCGTGCTGCCTTGATCGCGCGACACGCCTGATGAACCAGATTATTTTCATTTAGCGCTTCATCACCCATGTCGGTTTTCAGCGCGGGCGGTGTCGCCGGAAACAGCGCGATGACGGGAATGCCAAGTTCCGCAGCCTCGCGCGCGGCCTTCACCGCCAGATCAATGCTCAATCGTTCGACACCCGGCATGGTGGGAATCTGTTCGGTACGGTTGATGCCGTCGATCAGAAAAATCGGCCAGATCAGATCGGCTGCTGACAGCCGGCTTTCAGCCACCAGCCGTCGGGTCCAACTCTGCGCACGCAGGCGGCGCATACGCAATTGGGGATAGCGGGCCAGGGGCAGGCGAGAAGATGAATTCGACATGTTCGCGTTTCTCCTGAACCTTTATCATCAAAATCAGGCGGCGGATTCTCGCCGGGCTGAATCGTATATTTCGGCTGCTTCCAGCCACTCTTCCTCGGCTCTGGCGATATCGCGGGACAATTCGCCCCGGCGGCGCGCCATTAGAGTTGCCCTGTTGGGATCGTTCACATAAAGCGCGGGGTCTGCAAGTATTTCTTCAATGCCAGCCTGTTCGCTGACCAGCTTGTTCATGCGCTGTTCGGCCTTGTCGGCGGCCCTGCGCAATGGTGCCAGATCGGCACGTGCCTTGGCGGCCCCCCGCCTGCGTTCCACAGCGGCTGGCGCATCGCGGGAATTGCCCTCGCCCTTCGACAATAGTTCGGCGCGATAATCATCCAGATCGCCGTCAAAATTCTTTACCGTGCCATTGCCAACCAGCCAGAGCTGGTCGGCCGTCGTCTCAAGCATGTGACGGTCATGGCTGACCAAAATGGCGGCACCCTTGAAACCGTTCAGCGCCTGTATCAATGCCTCGCGGGCATCAATATCCAGATGGTTGGTGGGTTCATCCAGGATCAGAAGATGTGGCGCTTCGACACTGATCAGGGCCAGCACCAGTCGCGCCTTTTCCCCACCCGATAATTTCGATACCGGCAGGTCGGCCTTGTCTGCGCCAAAGCCAAACGCACCAATGCGGGCGCGGACTTTTGATGTGGGCATGCCGGGGGATAATTCAGCCATGTGCTGAACCGCCGTCCAGCCTTCTTTCAGCGCATCAAGCTGATGTTGGGCGAAATAGCCGATGCGCAGCTTTCCCGATTTGGACAGGGTGCCCGCCATCGCCGAAAGCCTGCCTGCGATCAGTTTTGCGAATGTCGATTTGCCATTACCATTGGACCCAAGAAGTGCGATGCGATCCTCCTGATCAATCCGCAGAGACAGGTTTTTCAATACCGACTTGCCGTCATAGCCGACGCTGACACCATCCAGCGTGATCAGCGGCGGCGCAAGTTCTTCGGGTTCGGGAAAGGCAATCCGGACACTTGCCTCTTCATAGATTTCGGCAATGGGTTTCATGCGCGCCAGCGCCTTCATGCGGCTTTGTGCCTGTCGGGCCTTGGTCGCCTTGGCCTTGAAGCGGTCGATAAAGGATTGAATGCGCGCGCGCTCATTTTCCTGTCGGGTGCGCTGGGCCGCCTGATTTTCCAGTCGCATCCGGCGCATTTCTTCGAACCGGTCATAATTGCCCGAATAGCTTGTGAGCTTGCGATCTTCCAGATGCAGGATTTCGCCAACCGCCCGATTCAAAAGGTCACGGTCATGGCTGATGACGATCACTGTCCCGCGATAGCGTTCCAGATAATTCTCCAGCCACATCACCCCTTCCAGATCGAGATAGTTGGTGGGTTCGTCCAAAAGCAGAAGTTCCGGATTAGAAAACAGCATGGCGGCCAGTGCCACCCGCATGCGCCAGCCACCAGAAAAATGGCTGCAGGCCCGTTCCTGATCTGCGGCTGGAAAACCAAGGCCGGACAGAATGGCGCCCGCCCGCGCGGGGGCGGAATAGGCGTCGATATCGGCCAGACGGATATGCACCTCAGCCATACGGTTGGGATCGGTCACGGTTTCAGCTTCGGCCAGAAGTGCCGCGCGCTCGACATCGGCGGCCAGAACGGTATCGATCAGGCTGATATCGGTTGCCGGAGCTTCCTGGGCGACCATGCCGATTCGGGTGCGTCTGGGCACTTCTATGGTGCCGGATTCAAGCGCCAGTTCCCCCATGATCAGCTTGAACAGGGTGGATTTGCCCACGCCATTGCGGCCGACCAGGCCCACCTTGTGGCCTTCGGCAATAAAGGCTGACGCCTCTTCCAGCAGGATCCGGCCGCCAAAGCGGAAAGTAACTTTATCCAGTCGCAACATGGCGGGCGTTGTAGCACAGGCGATCTGGGCTTCCCAAGGCCGGAGTGTGCGGCTATAACCCGCGCCATCTGAAACAAATCAATGCCACCATAACCTGCTAAGGACCATTCATGACGCTCGAACGCACCCTCTCGATCATTAAGCCGGACGCCACCAACCGCAACCTGACCGGTGCGATCTGTGCCAAGCTGGAAGAAGCAGGCCTCAGGATTGTTGCCCAGAAGCGCATCCGCCTGACCAAGGCGATGGCGGAAGGATTTTATGCCGAACATTCAGCCCGGCCGTTTTTTGCGGGCCTGGTCGAAGGCATGACCTCAGCCCCGGTTGTGGTCCAGGTGCTGGAAGGCGAAGGCGCGATTGCGCGTTATCGTGAAGTCATGGGCGCGACAAATCCGGAAAAAGCTGCTGAAGGTACGCTGCGCAAGCTGTTTGCCATGGATATTGAACGCAATTCGGTCCACGGCTCGGATTCACCCGAAAGCGCCAGGCGCGAAGTATCCTACTTCTTTGCCGATGTCGAAATCGTCGGCTGAGTTTCGGCCTAGCCCATAGGGTTCATCATCCCATCGCCTGACGCGAGCGCGTCGGCGATGTGGGTGCGTGGCCCGTCGATCCGCACACGGCCTTCGGCCACAAGGCGCAAAGCCAGCGGATAGGCCCGATGTTCCTGTACCTGAATGCGCGCCGCCAGCGTATCGGCGGTATCGCCATCCAAAACCGGTACCACGGCCTGTACCACAATCGGACCTTCGTCCATTTCCGGTGTCACCAGATGCACCGTACAGCCCGAAAAGCGGGCGCCCGCGTCAATGGCGCGCTGCTGAACGTACAGGCCCTTGAACGCCGGCAGCAAGGACGGGTGGATATTCAGCATTCTGCCATCCCATGCCCGGACAAAATCCGGCGTCAGCAGGCGCATGAAACCTGCAAGGCAGATTATATCAATATCCCTTGCCCTGAGGCACCGGTCCAGAGCGGCATCAAAATCCGCGCGGCTTTTAAAGCTTTTGTGATCGATCACAACCGTTTCCACCCCGGCCTGCTGCGCCCGGACCAGACCATAGGCATCAGGCCGGTTGGATATGACCAGCGTGACGTGCGCCGGGTAGTCATTACTGCCCGCGGCATCCAGCAATGCCTGAAGATTGGTGCCCGACCCCGATATCAGCACCGCTACCTTTGGTTTTGACATATCAGCCTCTTAGGCTGCCGGTATAGCGGGTCATCGCTTCGCCCTCATGGGCAACAATGCGCCCGATTTCGGCAACCAGTTCGCCCGCCTCGCCCAGCGCATCTGCAACGGCCTGAGCTTCTTCCGGGGCGGCTACCACCACCATGCCGATACCGCAGTTGAACGTTCGCAGCATTTCAGATTCGTTGATACAGCCAGCGTCC
>CAISDR010000580.1 GCA_903884125.1 uncultured bacterium | reverse complement strand
TATTAATTCGAAAAAATTAATACTGAGGCGGTGCGAAAGCATTATACCAGTAACGGGAAGGACGCCATGGGATCGTTGTCACGCCTTGGATGGATAGCCGTATTGCTGGCGATCATCGCTGGAGCCGGATATTTTTATGGCGAATGGTTTTTGCTCCGCGTACCCGGATGGCTCCGAAACCCGCATGTAGAAGCAAATCGTCCGGTAGTCTGGTCAACAGGTCCCGAAGGCGCGAATGCTTCCCAAAAGCGACCGCCAAATATTGTCGTTATTCTGGCCGATGATCTGGGGTTCAACGACATCACTTTTTACGGCGGCGGCATAGCGGAGGGTGTGGTCCCGACCCCCAACATTGATCGCATTGGCAAAGAGGGTGTGAATTTCCTGAATGGCTATGCAGGCAATGCCACCTGCGCGCCGTCACGGGCGGCGATCATGACGGGTCGTTATCCGACCCGGTTTGGATTTGAGTTCACCCCGGTTCCGGCATCATTTGCTAAATTTGTCGGACACTTTCAGGCAGATGAAAAAATTGGCGAAGGCACCCGCTATCTGGCCGAAAATGAACACGATGTCCCGGATATGGCGGATCAGGGAATTCCAGCCAACGAAGTGACAATCGCAAAATTGCTTCAACAGAATGGCTATCACACCATACATTTCGGCAAATGGCATCTGGGCGAAAACCCCCAGTTTGTTCCTGAAAATCGTGGTTTTGATGAAAGCCTGGGCTTTTATTCGGGCGCTTCCAAATACCTGCGCGATGATGATCCTGATAGTGTCAATTCATATCAGAACTTTGATCCGATCGACAAATTTCTCTGGGCGAACCTGCAGTATATGGTGCGCTTCAACGGGTCCAAACCGTTTTATCCAGACCGCTATATGACGGATTATCTGGGCGAACAGGCGGTCAAGGCGATTGAAGCGAACAAGAACCGTCCATTCTTTATGTATCTGGCTTTCAATGCGCCCCATACGCCGCTTCAGGCACTGAAAGCCGATTACGATGCACTGTCGAACATATCCGATCACAGGCTCCGCGTTTATGGGGCGATGGTGCGGTCTTTGGACCGTAATGTGGGTCGCGTACTGGATGCGCTGAAGGCACAGGGGCTGGAGGATAATACGCTTGTTATCTTTACCAGTGACAACGGCGGGGCCAACTATATCGGCCTGCCCAAGATCAATCAGCCCTATCGTGGCTGGAAGCTGACCTTCTTTGAAGGGGGCATCCACACACCCTATTTCATGCGTTGGCCGGGGCAAATTCCCGCCGGTATCAGCTATGAACGGCCTGTTTCGCATTTTGATATTTTTGCCACCGCGATGGGCGCTGCAAATGTTCCCATGCCTGCGGATCGGGTGATGGATGGTGTCAATGTCATCCCCTATGTTACTGGCGCGATCAGTTCAGCGCCCCACGATCTGCTTTTCTGGCGTTCGGGGCAGTACAAGGTTGTGCGGTCTGGCGACTGGAAATATCAGATCAGTGAATATCAGAAAAAGGTCTGGCTGTTCGATCTGAAGTCGGACCGGACCGAGCAGCGCAATGTTGCTGATGCCAACCCCGACAAGGTTTCAGAACTGGCAGGACAGCTGGCCCGACATGAAGCAAGTCAGGTCAAGCCATTATGGCCGACACTCCTGTCGGCACCCGTGCCCATTGATCGGCCATTGGGAACCAAATCCAAGCCGGGCGAGGAATTTGTTTATTGGGATAACTAAACCCCGGACCCTAAGGGGCAGGGGCGTGGGATGCGGTTCGAAAACCAATATGGGACGTGCTTAATGTGTTATCGCCCGCCTGCCGGGCGGCAGGGCGATAACGCAGACAATAATTGTCAGCGCATAGATAGCTGCCGCCCTTGATCACGTGATTGTTGACTGTCGCATTCCAGGTATCCTTGACAATTTCCCATGCGTTGCCCGCCATGTCGAAAAGTCCATAGCCATTGGGCGGGAAACAGCCGACAGGCGCGCGCCCTTTAAAACCATCTGTCCCTTCGTCGCGCAGCGGAAATATCCCCTGCCAAGTGTTAGCCATTTGCTTGCCGTCTACGGGTGTTTTCTCGCCCCAGGTAAATTCCGCATCCGCCAGTCCGCCGCGCGCTGCACGTTCCCACTCGGCTTCGCTTGGCAATTCCTGACCGCGCCAGGTGGCGTATGCCAGGGCATCTTCATAGACCACCTGCACGACAGGATCATAATCGCGCCCCTTGATGGATGATCCGGCACCATCCGGGCTGCGCCAGGAAGCTTTGGGATCAATGCGCCACCAGTCGCGCAGATCGGCCATATTGACCATGGGCATGTCGGGGGGCTGAAAAACCGCGCCACCATTGCCTGGTCGTTCCGCATAGGTGACGTATCCAGTTGCATTGATAAAGGCGCGGAATTCTGCATTGGTCACTTCATGACGCAGGATCCAGAATCCGCCGACCTCAACCATGCGTCGTGGGCGTTCTTCGGGAAGATAGCGGTCAGATCCCAGGACCGTGCGACCGCCCGGGATCCAGACCATGTCGCTTTCCGGATGGCCAGCGACAAGAGGTACTGGCTGGCACATGGCGCGGGGCAAATTTTGAGCCGATCTGATTGCATGCAGATCAGGGCCAAATACGCACAGGCCCACGCCTGTACCGATCAGCGCGCCCAGACCAATCCACAACCGTACATGGATGGCTGGATTGACAATTCTTTGCGAAAGGTTTGCTCTTGGGTACATTTAAAATTTAGCCAGTCTGAAAGTGCGGGGGATCAATGTTGGAATTTAGAGTAAATGGGAAAAGCCACAAGCTGG
>CAISDR010000579.1 GCA_903884125.1 uncultured bacterium | reverse complement strand
GCTGAGTTTCCCGGCAATTTCAGGATCATTGGTCAGGAGGTCAAGGAACGATCCCCCGTCGTGCCAGATTTTCATCGCGTTGCGCTGGACAGCCGCATAGCTGGCTTCCCGCGACAGACCTGTCTGGGTCAGCGCCAGTAACACCCGTTGGGAATGCACCAGTCCACCGAAACGATCGAGATTTCGTTGCATGTTTTCAGGATAGATGACCAGCCTGTCCATCAGGCCGGTCAGTCGAACCAGGGCAAAGTCCAGCGTGACCGTGGCATCCGGTGCAATACCGCGTTCCACCGATGAATGTGATATGTCGCGTTCATGCCACAACGCCACATTTTCCAGCGCAGGTATAACCGCTGATCGCACGAGGCGGGCAAGGCCCGTCAGATTTTCTGACAAAACCGGATTGCGTTTGTGCGGCATCGCGCTCGAGCCTTTTTGACCGGGCGCGAAATATTCCTCGGCTTCCAGAACTTCTGAACGTTGCAGATGGCGAATTTCTACCGATAACCGCTCGATCGACGATGCAATGACGGCAAGTGCCGCAAAAAAAGCGGCATGGCGATCGCGGGGTATGACCTGGGTCGAGACCGGCTCAACCGCAAGGCCCAGTTTGTTCGCAACATAGGCTTCAACCGATGGGTCAATATTGGCGAAAGTGCCCACAGCGCCCGATATGGCGCAGGTTGCGATTTCCGCGCGCGCGGCCACCAACCGTTCCCGACCACGTTTGAATTCGGCAAAAGCCTGCGCCAATTTCAGCCCGAAGGTGGTTGGTTCGGCATGAATGCCATGGCTGCGACCGATACATACAGTGTCCTTGAACTCAAAGGCTCGGCGCTTAAGCACCGCCAGAAGACTATCCATGTCCTGCAGCAGAATATCGGATGCGCGGGTCAACTGGACCGCCAGACATGTATCTAGGACATCTGATGATGTCATGCCCTGATGCAAAAACCGCGCTGGTTCGCCGACATATTCTGCCACATTGGTCAAAAAGGCGATTACGTCATGGCGGGTTTCACGTTCGATCTCGTCAATGCGCGCGGCGTCGAATTTTCCCTTGGCCCAGATGGTCGCCGCCGCCTCCTTTGGTACGATTCCCAGTTTAACCATGGCATCGGTGGCATGGGCCTCAATCTCAAACCAGATCTGAAACCGTGTGTCTGCTGACCAGATATTGGCCATTTCCGGGCGGGAATAACGGGGGATCATGGGTGACCTTGAAGCTAGGGTGATCAATAAAGGGCTATGGGGTGGGACAGTCCCACGTCCAAGTCAACAGTTTTACCGTATTAGTCCTTGCACAAAACCGCGGCTGGGGTGACACAGGACTGTCCTGTTTGATAAATGCCAACCCAGCGACAATTACGGGGCGATATTCTTTGACTGACTTAACGCAAGGATCGATCCCGCGCCACATCACGTCGATGGCGCTTTTTATCACCATGGGTATGGTTTTCCAGACCCTGTATTTCCTGATCGACCTTTATTTCATTTCTGGACTTGGGCAATCCGCGCTGGCCGGTGTCAGTTCCGCCGGGACTGCCACCTTTCTGGTCATGGCCATGGGGCAATTGATCGGGGTTGGTGCCCTATCCCTGATTTCCCGGTCGGCGGGTGCCAAAGACTGGGTCCATGGCAATCGGGTTTTCAATCAGGCGCTGGGCCTGTCGCTGGCGCTGGCAATTGGTATGATGGTTTTTGGCCTTTCGGTCATCGACTTGGCCATGTCCCATGTGGGTGCGGACGAGGCGACTGCCAGTGCCGGGCGGCAATACCTGTATGCCTATCTGCCAGCACTTGCCGCCCAGTTTCCGACTGCTGCCCTGGGGGCGGCCTTGCGGGGTGCCGGGGTGGTTCAGGCTCCTACATTGATCCAGATTCTATCATTAGCAATAAACGTGCTGCTGGCCCCCATTCTGATTGCCGGATGGGGCACCGGGTATCCGATGGGAGTAGCAGGTGCCGGGCTTGCCAGTTCGATTGCTGCCTGGATC
>CAISDR010000578.1 GCA_903884125.1 uncultured bacterium | reverse complement strand
CACCTGGACCGGGACCATGAATCTGACCGAACCGCAGGCGGGGTCGGATGTGGGCGCATTGTCTGCGCGTGCCGTGCCGCAGGCGGATGGCACCTATCGGATTTTCGGTACAAAAATTTACATCACCTATGGTGATCATGACATGGCCGAAAACATTCTGCATCTGGTGCTGGCCCGCCTGCCGGATGCGATGATCGGCACGCGCGGCATTTCGCTTTTTCTGGTGCCGAAATTTCTGGTCAATGCAGACGGCTCACTTGGTGCGCGCAATGACGCATATTGCATCGGTCTGGAAAAGAAACTCGGCATTCACGGCTCGCCCACCTGCACCATGGCTTATGGCGAAAACGGCGGTGCCATCGGTTATCTGGTTGGCGGCGAAAATCGCGGCATGGCGGCGATGTTCACGATGATGAACAATGCGCGCCTCTCAGTTGGATTGCAGGGCGTTGCCATTGGCGAGCGCGCCTTTCAGCAGGCGCTGGCCTATGCCCATGACCGGCGACAGGGCAAGCCCTTTGGTCTTCAGCATGACGTGCGGGAAATGATCCCGATCATTGCCCATCCTGATGTGCGGCGCATGCTGTTGACCATGAAGTCTACGGTCGCTGCCACGCGTGCGATTTGTTATGCAACCGCGATTGCCCTTGATCTGTCGCGTTCGCACGCGGACGAATCTGCGCGTGAGGCACATCGATTACGTGCGGATCTGCTGACCCCCATTGCCAAGGGATTTTCAACCGATATGGGGGTTGAGATGGCCTCGCTGGGCGTGCAGATTCATGGTGGCGCCGGTTTTATTGAACAGACCGGTGCCGCACAGCATTTCCGCGATGCACGGATTGCGCCTATTTACGAAGGCACGAACGGGATTCAGGCCATCGATCTGGCAGGCCGGAAGGTCGGTCTGAAAGATGGTCAGGTGCTTGGGGCGCTGATTGATGACATGCGCGCCATTGCCAGAGAGGCTGGCACGATATCCACGCCTGATTTCGTCGTGATCACGCAACATCTCAATCCCGCCGTTGATGCCTTTGCCGATTGTTCGCAGTGGCTGATTGCCACGGGTAAGGCCAAAGCCTACGAGGCGCTGGCGGGTGCCACGCCCTATTTGCGTCAGGCAGGGCTGGTGCTGGGCGGTGCTTTGCTGGTTAAAGGTGCTATTGCAGCAGCACGCCTGATTGATGCAGGTGACAGCCAGCGTGAATATCTGTCATCGAAAATCGCACTGGCACGCTTTTTTGTAGAAACCATGACCTCGCAGGCTGTGGGCCTTGGCGCAGGGGTCAAGATCGGGACCGATCCGCTTTATGCTATCGATCCTGATCAACTGGGCGCTTAAACCTTTGGCGTGCGCGGTGTTGGCCGCCAGTCAGGTGGGGCCATTTCAAATCCGTCAAAGGTGAAACCGGGGGCAACGGTACAGCCCACCAGCGTCCATTCGCCCAGGGACTCTGCTGCCTGCCAGTGACCTGTGGGTACAATCACCTGCGGACGCTGGCCTGCCATCAGGTCCGGACCCAACATGTGGGCTGTTGCATCATGGCCATTGGACGACAGGCTCAATACCAGCGGTGCGCCCGCGTAATAATGCCAGACTTCGACGGCATCCACCCTGTGCCAATGTGATACGTCCCCCAGCTCCAGCAGGTAATAGATGGCGGTGCTTTGGCCACGCGCTGATGACCCGGGCTCAGCATCGCGAAAGGTCTGGCGGAAATGGCCACCTTCGGGGTGCGGTTCGAGCCCTAGCAGCTTGATGATCTCGGCGGCCTTCATCCTTTAAACCCGTCTTTCGCCGCACGGCGGCTTCCAAATTCTTCTGCCGACCGGGCCAGCAGGAACGGGTTGGTCGCGCGTTCTAGGTCGATGGTTGATGGAATGGTTGGCAGGCCCTTTGCACGCAAGGCATCCACGTCGGCCATCCGCGTTATCAATGCCTTGTTCTGTGGATCAACATGCAGTGCAAATCGTCCGTTGGACTGCGTGTATTCGTGCCCGCAATAAATCCGCGTATCGCCGGGCAGTGCTGCCAGTTTGGATAGCGACGCAAACATCACGGGTGGTGTGCCCTCAAACATCCGCCCGCAACCCAGCGCGAACAGGGTGTCGCCTGTGAATACCGCTTTTGCCTTCTGGAAATAAAATGCGATATGCCCTTTTGTGTGACCGGGGATATCAAACACCTGAACATCCTGTGCGCCGAATTCAAAATGCTCGCCTTCGCCATAGGCGACATCTATGCCAGGAATGCGTTCGGCGTCGGCACCCGGGCCGATGATGGTGGCATTGAACTCATCCTTCAGTTCGAGATTGCCGCCGGTATGATCGAAATGGTGGTGGGTATTGAAAATATGGGTCAGGCGCCAGCCGTGCGCCGACAGGGCATGGCGCACGGGCTCGGGCTCGGATGGGTCCACCACCCCCGTAGCCCCGGTCGCCAGATCATGCAGTAGATAGGCGTAATTGTCGCTCAGGCAGGCAACCAGTTCGATTTCCAACATTCGATCTCCTTAAGCTGGACCTTCGGGCGGATCCTGTTCAGGCGGCACCTTGCCGCCTTCTACCCCCTGCTTCAACCGCATATTTGGCACGTTGGTCACTTGTTGGAAGCCTATGGTTGTAGTAAATGAAGGTGCAGAGGAAAAAAATGTCCAGCATTGCCGTCGCATCCAGCAAACGACCGACCCAGGCTGATTTAAGCGCCAGCTTAACCCAGCTCAACAAGTCTGTTGCCACCGACATTGCCAATGGCACGCTGAAAGGTGATGCGGCAAAGGCGGCGAGCGCAAATGTAACAGCGCTTACAAATTCATTTTCTGCGCTGTCGTCTGCGGGTCCGTTGCGGGCGTCGGATGTGGCAGCCCTTAACCAGCGGGTTTCAGGGGCCAACAAGCTTCTGGCCCAGACCAGCGGTCAAAACAACCAAAGCCCGGCCGGCACATCCAGTTTGCCCGCTGCAACGACACCCGCAACAACCCCCCAGAATGTCTCGCAGCCCGATACCAAAAAGGCTCCAGGCACACAGGCCGAGGTGCAAACCGCGGTTCGGCAGCTGCGCGAGAACCTGTCTGCAGGTATTGCCAATGGCACGCTATCGGGCGATGCGGCCAAAGCCGCAGCCGCACAGGTTCAGAAACTGTCCGATACGCTCAACGCCCAGTCGTCCAAAGGTGCACTTAGCAGTTCCCAGATCAGTGATCTTGGCAAACAGATTTCCACCGCGCAGGCCAGTGTTTCACCGACCACAACAGCTTCGACCACCGGAACAACTGCTGATACATCCGCCAGCGCCAGCACCGGTGCGACCAGCACTTCTACGGCCAGCACGGCCACAACCAGTACGGCCACAACCAGCACATCTACGACAAGTGCATCCTCGACAGGTACATCGTCCGCGACGGGCAGTACGACGTCTTCCGCCTCGACCACTTCGACGGCCACGACCAGCCAAACTGCATCTGATGCGGCGCGTCTCAAGGCTCAACAAGACGCCTTGCAGACTTTGACTCAAATAACCCAGAAGAATTTTACCAGTTTCTCCAATGCACTTGGGGCAAGTTCGTCGAGTGCCAATCAGGGATCAGTTGTAAGCCTGTTCAGCTGAAGACTTGTCAGGCTGGCCGTTACCCGCAAATTGCGCAGGCGCGTTAGTTTTCAATAGGCTATGGTCGATCCATGCATCTGGATGTGACCGAACTAAACGCGTTCTATGAGACGACCCTGGGTCAGATGACCCGGCGCGTCCTGGGTCGCCGTATTCGCGATTTATGGTCTGATACCAAAGGATTGCGGGTCCTGGGCTTTGGCTATGCGACGCCTTACCTTCGGCCGTTCGTGGGCGAGGCTGAACGGGTATTGGCCTTTATGCCCGGCGGACAGGGGGTGATCGCCTGGCCCCGGCGCGGACCAAACCTGTCCGCCCTGATTGAAGATACCGATCTGCCACTGCCCAATGGCTGCATTGACCGGGTGATCATTGTCCATGGCCTGGAGGTTGGTGAATCGGTCAGGCCGCTACTGCGCGAAATCTGGCGGGTTCTGGCACCAGGAGGGCGGGTTTTGATTGTTGCCCCGAACCGGCGCAGTCTTTGGGCGCAACTGGAAACAACGCCATTTGGCATTGGACGGCCGTTTACCCGGCGGCAATTGATGCGCCTTTTACGCGATCAGATGTTCACGCCAACACAATGGGATGCGGCCCTGCATTTCTGGCCAGTACGCCAGCCTTATCTTTTGCGATGGGCACCCATGTTTGATCGACTGGGCGCGCGGTGGCTATCAGGTTTTGCGGGGGTGCATCTGGTGGAAGCATCAAAGCAGATCTATGGCCTGGTCGAAGGCTCGCCAGCCAGGGTCGGGCGCAGGATTCCAGCGCTTGTCCCGCAACAGGCAAACACAATGGACGCGCTACGTCTGCCTGAAACATCCCAAGTGGATTTCAGCGCGAAGACTGCTTCGATTCCGGCCGAACCGGCCCGGAACCCTCTACGAACGCTTTAATTGTTAAAGCGTGCCATCTCTTCTTTCAGTTTCAGTTTTCGCCGCTTGAGCTCTTTCAGTTTAAGGCCGTCGAAACCGGGACGGGCCGTTGCTTCCAGGATTTGATCTTCGAGTTTACGGTGCTTTTCGGCAAGACTCTCGAGATGTTGCTGGACTGACATACGCTCTCTCCTCTCAAGTGACGGGTACAAGTAAATCACGACAAACTGTGCCTGTCAGTAGTATTTGACGAATGCGTGACAATCTGACGTTTGCTTGCGCCGTCATCTGGTGTCATCAGGAATATGAAGGACCGCGATTTATGAAAAAACGGTTGATCGTTGGCATATCGGGCGCTTCGGGCACCATATACGGTATCAGGCTGCTGGCCCTGCTAAAGGCAATGGATGTTGAGACCCATCTGGTGGTCTCGCGCGCTGCTGAACTGACGTTTGCTTATGAACACGGCGGGTCAATGCGCGATATCACAGATCAAGCCGACCATTTCTATCCCGTCAGCGACATGGGGGCGGCAATTTCATCGGGATCATTTCGGACAATGGGCATGATCGTCGCCCCCTGTTCGGTTCGCTCGCTGTCGGAAATTGCCACGGGTGTCACCTCGACCCTTCTGACCCGTGCTGCCGACGTAGTTTTAAAGGAACGCCGCCGTCTGGTCCTGCTGGTGCGGGAAACCCCGCTGCATCTGGGCCATTTGCGCCGCATGGTCGAGGTTACAGAAATGGGTGGCGTCATCATGCCACCGGTCCCCGCATTCTATGCCGGGCTCAATGATATCAATGACATGGTTGACCAGACGCTCGGGCGGGCTCTGGATCTGTTCGATCTGGAAGCACCTGTGACCCGTCGCTGGGGCGAACATGCCGGACATGTGAAGAAAGGCCGGGGGACGAAAAAGCGATAATCAGGGTTGGAACCCGGAGGTTCAATTTATCCCCTCGGGAAGGCCGCGTCCAAAATCACGTCAAACGCCTGCGGGCGGGCGATGGCCAGACGGTTGGCATAGGCCAGCAGATTTGCACGTGCCGAATTTAACGATGGCGGCGCCTTGCTGGTCAGCAGGCCGAATAATTGTTCGTGCTGGATGCGCTCGGCATCCTGTTCCAGCGCCTGAAGGCGTGTGCGCAGGCGATAGGCATCATGTGGGTCGACGCCCGGCGGCGGGGTCTTCAGTTTGCGCCGGACCACTCGCAGGGGGCTTACGATTGATTGTCCCCAGTCGCGCCCGATTTCAATCGCCCGGTCCAGGACCGTGTCGTCAATCCGCTGTCCCATGTGACCGGCATAAACACAGAACAGGACAATCATCACATCAAAGCCATGGCGATCCTGCAGGGTCAGGCAGGCGGCCTCGACCTCGGACCGGGCATAAAGCGACAGACAAAAGGCCCATAGGGCCTCGGCTTCGATGGCATCAGCTTTTAACAGGGCGCGCGACATCTAGCCCCCACGGCGATTCAACTCAAGGATACACTACCACGGCTTGCGTCAGGATAAAGCGGCATGGTTGGTCACGTGCAAGTGAAATAGCGACAGAAGGGCTAAGTCCGTGCTAGGAAATCCCCAATGCCCTCCATTGTGTCAAATGCCGAGCTTGCTGTTTCGTGATCCTTGACGAAGAGACCCTTAAAGCCCGACTTGCGATCCTGCGCGAGGAGCATCGTGACCTTGATGCTGCCATCAGCGCGCTGGCAGCCCAGGGCCCGGTCGATCAATTGCGCGCCCAGCGCCTGAAAAAGCGCAAATTGCTGCTCAAGGATGAAATGACCCGGATCGAAGACCAGCTGGTTCCCGATATTATCGCCTGACCCCAACCCATAAGCGACGATTCAGCTCAGGAATTGCCCATTGAAAAGCTCCAAGTCCAAAATTGCTAAAACCGGCAAAGCCGCCAAGGCTGGACCATTGGCAAATCGCGACCCGGTTGTACCGGTCATGGTGGTTATGGGATCGCAGTCTGACTGGGATACGATGCGTCATGCGGTCGACACCCTAAAGGCACTGGATGTG
>CAISDR010000577.1 GCA_903884125.1 uncultured bacterium | reverse complement strand
GCAATCGCACGCTATGACCAAATGCTCTAAGGGCTACACAACAGCAATTTGCTCTTGGCCCCATTGTCCACCCAGGAAGCAGTCGTGTCTTCGCGGATGGAGGGAACAGTCAGTCCCTGGATGATGTGTTGCGACTAGAGGCCGAAGCACAAGAAGGCACAGATGTATATGGTGCTGGCTATCGAAACGATACAATGGAAGTGCACCTGTATAGCCTGGCCATGCGCCGCGCCCAAAAATTTATCGAAGACGGAGCGCCGATTTCCGAATGGCTAATAAAATCCTTTCACAAGCAATTATTAGTGTTCAGCCGGGCCCCCCGAATGCTGCCGGGGGAATATAAAAAGGAACAGAACTATCTGGCCGATGGGACACGACGCAAAATATTATTTGTGCCAATCTCGCCCGAACAACTCGAACCCGGCATGCAAAAATTAATTGACTATCTGAACGATAGTTCTGTTGAACCATTGATCAAAGCTGCAATCGCACATCTCGAGTTCGAGGCACTGCATCCCTTTAACGACGGCAATGGTGGTGTCGGGCGCATTATTATTCCACTGATGCTTTGGAAAAATTCAGTCATATCCCAACCTGGTTTTTATATGAGCGAATATCTGGAAAAACGTCGGGATGAATATATTGACCTGTTGCGCAATGTTTCAGCAAAAAATGACTGGACGTCGTGGGTGGTATTTTTTCTGGAAGCAATTGAGGCGCAGGCAAAACTGAATCTTGAAATATCTGAACGCATCAAAATTCTTTATGAAAAAATGAAGGAGGATTTCCGAACGACCTTGACCTCGCAATGGAGCACGCTGGCACTGGATTTTGTTTTCAAGCAGCCTGTATTTCGAAACAGTACCTTTACTGCAAAATCGGGCATTCCGCTTCAGACCGCCCATCGAATATCAAAATTACTATTTGATCGGGGCTATTTGGTGACAATCGAGCCAGCATCTGGCAGACGATCAGCCATTTATGCATTTGAACCATTGCTCTTAATCATCCGCAACTGACGCAATAGTACCCCATTCAATCCGTGGTCCATCGGTCTGCGCGTGCGATATCGCTGTCTTTCATATCTACCCATTTTTTCTGGCCAGACCGTGTTTCAGATTTCCAGAACGGTGCGGTTGTTTTTAACCTGTCCATCAGGAAATTAGCGCCGTCGAATGCGGCCTGACGATGGGCAGAAGACGTGATCACCAAGACAATCTGCGCGCCCGCTGGCAGATGCCCGATGCGATGAATGATCAGCACGTCGATCAGATCAAACCTTGCCCGTGCCTCAGCTTCGAGCTGTTCGAGCGAACGGTGCGTCATGGCGGGGTAATGTTCCAGCTCTATCGCCTGAACATCATCGGCACCATTGCCACCGCGCACCAGGCCGGTAAAGGTTACAACTGCGCCGATACGGCCATTACCGGCAGACATCGCTGCCAGTTCGGATCCCACCTCAAAATCTTCTGTCTGAATCCGGATCATCGCGTTATCCGCCGGTAACAGGCGGAAACAGCGCGACCTCGAACCCATCGGGGCAGCCATCGGGCAGGCGGGCATCCCAGCCTGCATGTTCCTGATTGATGGCGGCACGGATGGCCCGGCGGTCACCAAGTGCCAATCGATATTCGGGCCCCAGTGTCACAAGCCAGTCCAGCAACTGGTCCAGCGTTGCAACCGATTTCGGCGGTTCAAGATTTTCTTCTGCACGTCCGATGCGTTCACGTACCCAGGCAAAATAGACCATGCGCACGCCACTCATCGCTGGAAATCGTTTTTTGCGCGCATCCGGCGAACTTCCGCTTCATCGGCATCTACCGCATGACGCAGCCCGACTTTCAGATAATCATAACCGGTATAAAGTGTCAGCACAGCTGCAAACCAGATTCCGGCCAGGCCGATTTCGGTATTGTGGGGCAAAACCTTGTCACCGGCTTCGCCCGCCAGCAGAAATCCGATGGCAATCATCTGCACGGTGGTTTTCCATTTCGCCAGCGCCGTCACGGGTAACGACACTTTTGCGCTGGCCAGAAATTCGCGCAGACCCGATACCAGCATTTCGCGGCATAAAATGATGATGGCCGCAAGGATGGATACATCACCAATCGTATCATTATGTACCAGCATCAGTAATGCGGCAGCCACGACCAGTTTGTCAGCAATGGGGTCCATCAACTGACCAAAGCGCGATGTCAGGTTCATGGCGCGGGCGAGATATCCGTCCAGAAAATCCGAAAGACCAGCAGCAACAAATAATCCCAGCGCAATCCAGTGACCTAAATCGCCGGGTATATAGAATGCTCCGACCAGCCCCGGAATCAGGGCAATGCGGAACATCGTGAGCAGATTGGGTAGGCTGAATAACATGACGGCAGACTAACATGGCTTGAGGGGGCAGGAGCAATGCATGTGTTTCAGGCGATAAGCAGGATTGTCAACCATTCGGATTGAAATGCGCCCAGATTTTTTTGGCCACCGCCTTGGAAATGCCGGGAACGGATACCATGTCTTCAATACCTGCGCCAGCAACCGCTTTGGCTGAGCCAAAATGCAACAGCAACGCCTTTTTACGCGCAGCTCCGATCCCGGCAATCTCGTCCAAAGGTGACTTTGCTATTTCACTGGATCGCCGGGCCCGATGGCTGCCGATGGCAAACCGATGTGCCTCATCACGCAATCTCTGCAAAAAATACAGCACAGGCGAATTCGGCTCCATCCCGAAATCTGCGCGCCCAGGCATGAAAAACCGCTCGCGCCCTGCATTTCGATCCGGACCTTTGGCAATGGAAACAAGGGCGACTTCCTCGATGCCCAGTTCTGCAAAAACCTGCTCGGCCACTGCCAGTTGCCCCCTGCCCCCATCAATCAAAACCAGATCCGGCCAGGCCAGGTCTTCCCTGTTTTGAGCCGGTCCGTCTGTCTCTTCCCGAAGCGGCTCAGGATTACGCGGCGTTTCCTGGGCAATCAGGCGCGAAAATCGGCGTGTCAGCACTTCGCGCATCATGCCATAGTCATCACCGGGCGTGATGTCGGTGCTTTTTATGTTGAAGCGCCGATACTGGTTTTTGGCAAATCCATCAGCGGTCGCAACGATCATGCCACCCAGCGCATTGGTGCCCTGAATATGGCTGTTGTCATAGACCTCGATGCGTCGTGGCGCTGAATCTAGATCAAAGGCGTCCGCAAGTTTTTCCAGCAGCGCCCGCTGGCTGGAGGATTCGGCAACCCGGCGGCCCAATGCATCGCGCGCATTGTTAAGAGCATGGGTGACAAGCCCCTGCTTTTCACCGCGCTGGGGCGTCTTTAATACAACCTTGCGACCAGCCTTGACCGACAGGGCTTCGGCCAGCAGTGCTTCACTGTCAGGGCGTTCCGAAAGAAGGATCATCGCGGGTGGTACTTTGTCTTCATAGAACTGGCCCAGAAACGCGCAGAGTACTTCGCGCGCTGGAACAGCTTTGTCATGACGCGGGAAAAAGGCGCGATTGCCCCAGTTCTGTGCGGCGCGGATAAAAAATACCTGCACACAGGTCTGACCGCCTTCCTGATGAATGGCAACAACATCCGCCTCTTCGACGCCATCGGGATTGATGTCCTGGTGTGCCTGAATCTGGGCAAGCGCGCGAATACGATCCCTGAGCGCTGCCGCACGTTCATACGCCATCGCCTCGGCTGCCGACTGCATTTCCCTGGCCAGATCTTCTTGAACCTGGCGGCTTTTACCAGCAAGAAAAAGTTTTGCCTCGTCCACTAATGCACCATAGGGCGATTGCGCTACCAATCCGACACATGGTGCCGAACAGCGCCGGATCTGATGCAAAAGACACGGGCGGGTGCGATTTGAAAATATCCCGTCAGAACACGAACGCAGCAGAAATGCCTTTTGTAGCGCATTTAATGTTCGGTTCACCGCACCCGCGGACGCAAATGGCCCGAAATAAAGATGCGCAGGATCGCGCGCACCACGATGCTTGGAAATCTGGGGGAACGGATGATCGGCCCGAATAACGATATGTGGAAAGCTTTTGTCGTCGCGTAAAAGTACGTTAAAGCGCGGCCTGAATTTCTTGATCAGATTGGATTCAAGTAACAGCGCCTCGACCTCGGAACCGGTGGTCAGGATTTCCATCGACCGCGTTGCCTGGATCATCCGCAAAATTCGGGTCGGATGACCGGCCAGCTTGCAATAATTGGCTACACGCTTTTTCAGGCTTTTAGCCTTGCCCACGTAGATCACGTCGCCAGCGGCATCGATCATTCGGTAAACCCCGGGCCCATTGGGCAGAGTTTTCAGTACGCCCTGTATGACATCAATGCCGGTGATCGTCTCTGATGCGCCACCCACAGCATCAGCAGGGCCTTCATACATCAGGTCATCGCGATCATTGGAATGATGCGTATTAAAAATGGTTACCTCTTCCATATCTTCGCCCTGAAATGGTTTCAGCGGGTCCTGGCCTGGTGGTTTTGATACGGTCACGTTTATCCTGGCATCTTCCAAAAGGGGCAGATTGGAACTTTATGCAACGGGTGAATCGTAGCGAAAACAAGCCATTGCAATTAGGCGCGTCATCATCGGTTCACATATCCACGACTCTTGTGGATAAGTTTGTGGGCAATATCCCATAGCACTGGCCTAATCCGCAGACTTGCTAGAGTCCAACATGTTTGCTTAAAAATTAGGCAATTTGCAAGCCACTGAAAATAAACAATTATTTTCCAGGCTACGTGTGGTAGTTAACAAATGGTAAAGAAATTAACAGCATTTGCCGGGATTGCCTGCCGCTAGCTTGCATTGTGTACAAGTGTCAAGCCCTGATCGCATCCAACCGAAAAAATTTGATGATTTGGCGTTACCGACAAACAAAATCTGCATCCTGAATCTGCGCTTGTTTCGCCAAGTACTTGAATCTTCCCAATTCCATCCAAATCAGTAAATGGTGCACCATGCGCCATTGTGACATTCATGACTGATCACCGGATACAATCTGCTGTCAGCGGACCTTTGGATCCTTCATGATCGACATCAATTCGGCAATGTGCTGACGCGCTTCCGAAGATCCGATGATCGCCATGATGGCTTCGGCCAGCGGCTGAAGCAGCTTGACCTTTTTTTCGTCAAGAATAGGCAGCTGATCGCGCAGTTCTGTTGCAGTCTTGAACAGGCGTTCAAGTACGGGCACGACCTGTCCAAAAGACGAAGTGCCGATCTGTGACTTGATATCGCGCCCCAGAAAGACCAATTGGTCCAGTTCTGAAAACAGTTTCTGATCACGGCGGCCATCGTCATGGGCTGACTGTATCGCACGCGTAAGATTGGTAATACGCGCCAAGTCACGGGTTAGCCGCTGTTC
>CAISDR010000576.1 GCA_903884125.1 uncultured bacterium | reverse complement strand
TCGGTTCCGGCATTAATGCCCTTTTGATTGATAAATGTATCGATGACCACGGCGGTCTTGCCGGTCTGACGGTCGCCGATGATCAGTTCGCGCTGGCCGCGTCCGATGGGGATCAGGCCGTCAATGGCCTTGATGCCGGTCTGCATCGGCTCGTTCACCGACTGACGTGGAATAATGCCCGGTGCCTTAACTTCAACGCGCTTGCGTTCCGTGTACTGGATCGGTCCCTTGCCGTCGATCGGGTTGCCCAGACCGTCAACAACACGACCCAAAAGGCCCTTGCCGACCGGCACGTCGACAATGGTTCCTGTCCGCTTTACCACGTCGCCTTCTTTGATCGAGCGGTCGTCGCCGAAAATCACCACGCCGACATTGTCGGCTTCGAGGTTTAGGGACATACCCTTTATCCCGCCGGGGAATTCGACCATTTCGCCAGCCTGGACATTGTCCAGGCCATAGACGCGGGCGATACCGTCGCCGACCTGTAAAACACGGCCGATCTCCGATATTTCGGCGTCAGTGCCGAAATTCGCGATCTGCTCCTTGAGGATGGCGGAAATTTCCGCGGCCTGGATGTCCATCAGCCTACCTCTTTCATGGCAACTTTAAGATTTGCAAGTTTGGTTCGGATTGAATTATCGACCATACGGCTGCCGACTTTAACGACGATGCCGCCGATTAAGGCCGGGTCGATGGTGATGTCCATAGAAACGTCCTGACGCATGGCTGCTTTCAGCGCATCGCGCAGGGCGTTGATCTGCGGATCGGATAAATAACGGGCGGCGGTCACCTGGGCCGCGATCTGACCGCGATGATGGGCCAAAAGTGAATTATAAGCCTTTATCATGTGCAAAAGCGCAAACAGACGGCGCTTGGCTGCAACCAGACCAACGAATTTAATGACCAGTTGACTCAGCCCCAGATGGGTGGCGACGGCGCTGACACCCTTGCCCTGCTGACTGCGGGTGAAAACGGGACTGGCAATCAACCGGGCAAAATCTGGTGTCGTACGGACGGCATTGGCAAGCTTGGCAAAATCAGTCGCCACCTGATCCAGCGCACTTTCTTCCCGCGCCAGTTCGAATATGGCACGGGCATAGCGTCCTGCCATCCCGGTTGCTTCGCCCATCGCTTGTTGTGACGTGCCGCTCACGCGTGCTGCCTTTCTAAAAAACTAAAATCCTGCGCCAGCCCAAGGGGCTTTCACCCGGTTCGCCCCTGCATTAGCCGGTATCGGTCCCAACGCCAAGGCCTAATGCTTGAACCCGGCCGATGACTTGCGCCTGCAAGCGTCTGAAACCATCCCCAAATCGGCAAAACCCATTCTGGAACAGGTTCGTCAGGGCCAATTGACCAAGGCCAAACACTGGCCAAACGCTCGGGCCGGGCGTGACCTAACATACTCGATTTGCCCATGCAACAGACTCATGGCCCCAAATTGTCGCGGGTATCGGCCCTTTGGTCATGTTGTGGCAAAAAGGCTCGTCATGGCCGTGTTATATGGCATAAAGTCCCGCGTCGGTCTGAGCCGGGTTTGGGGGTGCGCTCCACCTGTCCGGAATCAGCCCGGAAAGCATCCCAGTCAAAGAGGATATGAAATTAAAATGCGCGGTCCGGTTTGTTTTTTCCCTTTGGCGGCAAGTCTTTGCCTGATTCTCACATTGTCAGTCGGTGCAGCCCCGGCTTTCGCCTATGAACAATGCCAGTTGCCCGAGGCCCCTGTCATTGGCGACAATCTGGGCGTGGTTGAGGCGGAATTGCTCAAAACGCAGAAACTGGTGAAAGAGTTTATCGCCAAGGTCGACGGTTACCTTGCCTGTTCCGAACGCGAACAGGCCAAAGCGCAGGCGTTGGCCCTGCGCTCCAGCCTGCCATTTTCAAAAGGCGAGCAGGATATTTGGAATCAGCGCTACAATGATGGCATTGACGCCCAGACGCGGGTCGCTGACCAGTTCAATGCACAGGTTAAGGCCTGGCGGGGGCACCAGGCTGATTCGACAGCAAATCAGAAGAAATAAAGCTGGTTACGCATGCAGCCTACAATTGGGATGTATCTGGAAATTATGAGGACCTGATGAAATCTTTAAGTCACGCCTTCATTGCCTCCGGGCTTGTCCTGATTGCAAGCGCGCTGCCTATGGCACCTGCATCCGCGCAGTTTGCCTGTCAGTTACCCTTCTCACCCCAGGTGCCGGATGGCCGAACCGCTGATGAAAATGCAATGCGTATTGGCCGCGAGGCGATGCAGGCGTTTGTAAAGCGCGCCGATGAATTCCTTGCGTGCATCGACCAGGAGGAAAAGGAAGCAACCGCCGCGTTTACCGCACTTGAGAAAAAGACGCTGGAACAGCAGGCGGTTTACAAAGTGAAAAAGGACGAGCTGGAACGGCGCTATAATGCCGGGATTGATGCCCAGAAAGCCGCCGCCGACCGGTTCAACGAACAACTACGCATCTATCGGGCGCGCAATGGGATTACGCCGAACAAGGCCAGCTAGGTTGGCACCGTTTCTAATACCCGATAGCCGACCCCGTTGAACCTCGCGGATCATTGGCACCGTAATAGACCGCACCGCCGCGTGGGGCGCCGCCGATGCGACCGGCCCCGACCAATATTCCTTCCAGATGTCCGGCGGGAACCCCTTTGGTAAACTGATGGCCCATGCCCTCCAACATTTTCTGGGTATCCGCAGACAGGGCAAATCGTTCGATGCCCGTGGTGACCGGCTGCCATTGCTGATGAAGTTTTGGCGCATCGATGGCCTCCTGAATGGTCATACCATGATCAAGGACATTGATGATTGTCTGGATCACCCCGGTGATAATCCGGCTGCCGCCTGGCGTGCCCACCAGCATGACCGGCTTGTCATCGCGCAGGATGATGGTCGGGCTCATGGAACTTAGCGGACGTTTGCCGGGGGCAATTGCGTTTGCGGTTCCCTGAACCAGACCGAACATATTCGGGACACCCACTTTGGATGTGAAATCATCCATTTCATCATTCAGCAGAAAGCCGGTATTGGCGGCGGTGACGTGGGCACCGAAACTGTCGTTGAGCGTATAGGTCACGGCGACCGCATTGCCGAAACGGTCAATCATTTCATAATGGGTTGTATTGGTGCCTTCAGCTTTTGGCACTGGTTCTGTCGCCTTGATCTGGGGATCAGCGCGATCCGCCTTGATAGTCGCACGCAGGCTTTCGGCATAGGCTTTGTCAGTCAGTCGTGCGACCGGGTTATCCACATAGGCAGGATCGCCAAGGAAGTTATTCCGGTCCGCATAGGCATGACGCAGTGATTCAATCAAATAATGCGTTGACTGCGCGGAATGAAATCCCAGTTCCGGCATCGGATAGCCTTCAAGGATATTCAGTGTTTCGCAGATGACGACGCCGCCGGAACTGGGCGGCGGCGCGGATACAATTTTATAGCCGCGATAATTGCAATGAATGGGATCAAACTCGCGGACGTTATAATCAGCCAGATCCTCAGCTGTTATCAGGCCCTTTGCTTCTTCAAAAGCCTTGATCAGATGTTTGGCGATAGGGCCACGATAGAAAGCATTGGAGCCCAATTGGGATATAAGCCGCAGGCTTTGCCCCAGGTCCTTTTGCACCAGCCGCTCTCCCGCTTTGAAGGCTGCCCCCCTGTTCAGGAAGATCGCAGCCGTCGGCTTGTCTTTTGCAAATTCACTGATTGATCCCGCCAATAGCTCAACATCGCCCTGCTCCAGCACAAAGCCTTTTTCAGCCAGTGTGATTGATGGTGCGATCAGTTCCTGGCGCGTTTTTGTTCCATATTTTTCGCGGGCATATTCAAGTCCCGCCACTGTACCGGGAACGGCAACGGCCTTGTAACCGCGCAGGCTCATATCGGGGATCACATTTCCCTTGGCATCCAGATACATGTCTGCGCGTGCAGCCTTTGGTGCCTTTTCGCGAAAGTCGATGAACGTTTCCTTGCCATTGGCCAGACGCATGATCATGAAACCACCGCCACCAAGATTGCCCGCAGCGGGAAAGACAACGGACAGCGCATAGCCAACAGCAACGGCTGCATCAACAGCAGTTCCACCATTTTTCAGGACCGCAATGCCCACATCGCTTGCCAGATGTTGTGCCGTCACCAC
>CAISDR010000575.1 GCA_903884125.1 uncultured bacterium | reverse complement strand
TGGGTTAACACCTCGCGGACTTCGTCCAGTTTAAAGGGTTTGATGATACCGATGACCAATTTCATGCGCTTAGGTCCCATTGCGTTTAAAACGAAGGCGTTGCGGAATGTTGGTCTGATCCTCGCCCAAAATGGCGCGCTGCACAATGGCTAGGTTCTGGGCAGCAGAAGTTTGGGCCAAATAAAATGGCGGGGGACCTTTTCAGACCCCCCGCCATTTCTTATGCAGGCGCCTCGATTACTAGAAGCTGTAACGCACCTTGGCGAAGTAATAGCCGCCATTGATACCAAAAGGTGCAAAGGACGGGTAAATGGACTGTCCCAGGTAGACTTCAGACACCGGCGAACGGGTTGGGAATGTGTTGAATACATTGTTGGCGCCAGCCGAAAGTCTCCATGAATCCATCAGATCATAAGAAACCTCGATATCGGTCAAAAGCTTCTGGCCGCTGACCACCTGATGATACGGCGCTCCCCCCGTATCCTGGTCCTGAAGGTATTCTGCCACCCGGCCATACAGGGATTCACGGGCCACAAAGCTCCAACGGTCCAGGGTATAGGTTGCACCCAGAACGGCTTTGACCTTGGGCGAACCCTTGGTCAACTGGTCATAGGCCTGCTGGTCAAACAATGTCTGTCCTGCCAGCTGTTTGGGCGTTGGCGCCGTTTTGGTGACCGCTGTCTGGTTGAAATTCAGGGCCAGGGTCCAGTCGATCTTGCTGGCGTTGGAAAATTCGGTTGTGTAGTCCGCCGTAATTTCCAGACCGCGCGTGCGAGTTGAAACGGCGTTGGTGAAATACTGCGCCGCAATGAACGACAGGCCGCGATCCAGAACATTGCCATTGGCCGTAATGGCATTGAAGACCGGATCCTTGGGATTGGTCGGATCAGCCACCAGATATCCGGTGTCCACGATGCGGTTGTCGATTTCGATCTGATAGGCATCCGCCGTCAGATGGAATTTGGAAATCGGCTCTGACACAAAGCCCACAGAATAGTTTCTTGTTTCCTCGGGCTTGAGACCCGTTGACCCCAGCAATGCGGCTGCTGCGCGGTTTGCCGGTAGCTGCACCACGGCATAGGTTGGTGCCACATTGGTTGCCGAGAAATATTCTTCCTGCAGGGTCGGAGCGCGAAAGCCAGTTGAAACGGTTGCCCGCAGACCAAATCCATTGGTCAGGTCATAGCGCGTTGTCAGCTTGCCGATAGTGGTGTCACCGAAATCGCTGAAATGTTCGAACCGGCCAGCCAGATCCACCAGCCAGCTTTTTGTCAGATGCGTCGAAAGATCGACATAGGCTGCCACGTTGTCGCGATTGACGTTGCTGGCATCAGTCAACGCATAGCCCGGGAAAGCCTGACTGCCTTCCTTGTAGCGCGAGGCGGCATCACCGGGTTTCAGCTCGTATGTCTCGCGACGATATTCCAGACCGATGGCTACATTGACCGGCTCATAAAGACCGAAATTGAATTCCCGCGTCAGGTCGGCATTGTTAGTCCATTGCGAGACGATGAAATCACCCGCATGGAAACTGGTCGGGCTCGACCCGGTATCGCTCAACAGCGAAATATTGATCCCGTCGGTGTTGCCAATTGATTCATTGTCGGTGCCATAGGTGGAACTGACATCCCAGTTCCAGCCCAAAAGGTTCCCGCCGCGCGCGCCAGCGGTAAATGCATAATCATCCTCAACAAGTGTTTCCGCCGGTTCAAATCCGTTGGGATAGATCTTGCCGGTATAGGGGGCCGGGATTTTTGAATACAGGCGATAGTTTTCCCAGGCTTTCGCATCTTTGTGGGAATAGCTACCAAAGGCATAAAGCTGAACCGCGCTGGATACATCATAGCCAGCATTGAACATGAAATTGGTAGGACTTTGGCGACCGTCACCGAACACGCGGCTCTTGTATGGGCTTTCACCCACCTTATAGCCGTTATCGGGTGTGATACGCGGGTCCGCTTCGCCACGGTTTGAATGTCCATGATAGCGATATTCCGCCGTCAGATTCAAAAAGCCTTTCCCGCCCAGGTCAAAGCCTGCATTGGCAGACGTTCCCCAGGTGAAGCCATCACCTTTGAAATAGGCACCCGTCTGCGCTTCGGCACTGCCGCCGCTGGACGCATTTTTCAAAATGATGTTGATGACGCCGGCAATTGCATCGGTGCCGTATTGGGCCGCTGCGCCGTCCTGTAATACTTCAATGTGATCGACAGCGGATAGTGGAATAAGGCTCAGGTCGGCGGCAGATGATCCCTGCAATTCACCCGAATCGGCATGAAAGTTCGCAGTTGAATGGCGACGCTTGCCATTGACTAATACCAAAGTGTGATTGGGGCTTAATCCGCGCAGGCGTGCTGTCAAAGTCAGTGCCGCCGTATCCGCACCATAAGATTCTGCGTTGAATGATGGCACAAGCACGTTCAGCGTCTGCAACAGGTCTGGTTGTCCGACCTTGGTCAGTTCCGCACCGCCAAGTTTCACGATGGGGGCCGGACTGTCCACAACCTTCATGCCCGTGACGCGGGTCCCGGTTACGATCACCTCTTCCGGAGCTTTCGGTGCATCTTTTGCCGCGGACTTTGTTAACGTTGCGTCGGCGGCGGCCATTTGAACCGGTGCGTTTGAAACGCTCTGGGCAAATGCGGGTGCGGCCGAAAGAATCGACCATGCGGCGCTGCAGGCGAGCGCCATCCGATAAGCGGATTTCATCGAGAATGTCCTGTGTGATCGGGCGGGTGCGTTTGCCTCAGGGCAAGCGGTGGCGCGCGATCAGCACCGGGGCGGGGGTGTCTCGGGCCCTGGTCCAGAGCCGGCGATTTGGGCGAGGACCACGGTGCAACGCGGAAGCTCGGCCAGCACTGCGGGCGCCGAAGGCATTGGCACGCCATCGTAGCGCGCCACGCAGCCGATGCATTCGTGCATCTGCCCTGACATGCCATCGTGCTGGTGCGAGGTATCATGCTGTGCTGTGGGCATGGTATGGTGATGCGCCGGCATTTGCATCGTATCGTGCTTGCCAGGCGTATGCAGCATCGGCATGGCCGCCGCCGGAAAGGCGAGGCACGCCATCAACAGGGCAAGGATCACACGGCGCAACATCGCGCCGCTCCTACACCTCGATCGTTTCTTTTGTCCAATCAGACATTGAACTTGAAGTGCATCACGTCGCCGTCGTGGACCACGTATTCCTTGCCTTCCTGGCGCAGTTTGCCCGCTTCCTTGGCGCCCAGTTCGCCGCCCAGCGATACGAAATCGTCGTAAGCGATCGTTTCGGCGCGGATAAAGCCGCGTTGCATGTCCGAATGGATTTCGCCCGCCGCATCGGGGGCCTTGTCGCCCTTGTGCACGGTCCAGGCGCGCGCTTCCTTGGGGC
>CAISDR010000574.1 GCA_903884125.1 uncultured bacterium | reverse complement strand
CCCGCAACTACACCATGGGCGATCTGGTGGCGCGGTATAAACGCATGTGCGGTTTCAACGTGCTGCATCCCATGGGATGGGATGCCTTTGGCATGCCGGCCGAAAACGCGGCCATCGAACAAAAGGTTCATCCGGCAGCCTGGACGTTTGAAAATATCGAAACAATGAAAGCCCAGTTGAAACTGATGGGCTATAGCATCGACTGGGATCGCGAACTGGCCACCTGCAAGCCGGACTATTACGGCCAGCAGCAGGCATTGTTTTTGGACATGATGGCCAAGGGGCTGGTCTATCGCAAAGAAAGTTCGGTCAACTGGGACCCGGTTGATCACACCGTACTGGCCAATGAACAGGTTATCGACGGGCGCGGTTGGCGATCCGGTGCGCTGGTTGAAAAGCGCAAGCTGACCCAGTGGTTTTTCAAGATCACCGCCTATGCCGACGAGCTGTTGAATGAACTCGACAATCTGACCCGCTGGCCGGAAAAGGTCGTGCTGATGCAGAAAAACTGGATCGGTCGGTCAACCGGTGCCCATGTCACCTTTGAACTGGTCGATGCAAAAGGTCAGGATCAGGGATCGGTCGAAGTCTATACCACACGGCCCGACACCTTATTCGGCGCAAGTTTTATGGCCCTGGCTGCCGATCATCCGCTGGTTGGCCCGCGCGCGGCATATGATCCTGCGCTTGCACAATTCGTGACTGAATGTCGGCAGATGGCCACCACGGAAGCGGCGATGCAGACAGCGGAAAAAAAAGGCCACAGGCTTGATTTATTCGCCCGTCACCCGTTTGACCGTGACTGGCTGTTGCCGGTTCACGCGGCAAATTTCGTGCTGATGGATTATGGCACAGGTGCTTTGTTTGGTTGCCCCGCCCATGACCAGCGCGATCTGGAATTTGCACGTCGTTATGATCTGCCCGTCAAGCCGGTTGTGGTGCCAAAGGGCATGGACCCTGCCCAGTTTGAAATTGGTGCCGCCGCGTTCACGGATGATGGCATTCTGGCAAATTCAGGATTTCTGGATGGGCTGGATGTAGAAGCAGGCAAACTTGCCGCCATCGCAAAACTGGAATCCCAGGGTAACGGTCGTGGCGCGACCCAGTGGCGTCTGCGCGACTGGGGCGTGTCGCGCCAGCGATACTGGGGTTGCCCGATTCCGGTGATCCATTGTGATGCCTGCGGTGTCGTTCCGGTGCCGCGTCAGGATCTGCCCGTGCGGCTGCCTGATGATGCAACATTTGACGTGCCCGGCAATCCGCTGGACCGGCATCCGACCTGGAAACATGTGCCCTGTCCCAAATGCGCAAAACCGGCACGGCGTGAGACCGATACGCTGGATACGTTTGCGGATTCATCCTGGTATTTTGCGCGCTTCTGCGGTCAGCCGGACGACCGGCCACTTGATCGTGAAGCATGCGATTACTGGTTGCCGGTCGATCAATATATCGGCGGGGTCGAACATGCGATCCTGCATCTGCTGTATTCGCGCTTTTTCACCCGCGCCATGCGCGATTGCGGACATCTGGATCTGGCTGAACCCTTTGCCAGCCTGTTCACCCA
Organism: uncultured bacterium; assembly: GCA_903884125.1. Classification (GTDB taxonomy): domain Bacteria; phylum Pseudomonadota; class Alphaproteobacteria; order CAISDR01; family CAISDR01; genus CAISDR01. Next base: position 7,788 of record CAISDR010000574.1, on the reverse strand, counting down.
GGGCATGGTCACCCATCAGACATTCAAGGATAAAGACGGCAACTGGCTCTATCCCGAACAGGTGCGACTGGAACAAGGTGGTGCGGTTACGATCAAGGACGGTGAATTTGTCACCGTCGGCGGCGTCGAAAAAATGTCCAAGTCCAAGCGAAACGTAGTCGCACCTGAGACCATCGTTGATACCTATGGTGCGGATACAGCGCGCTGGTTTGTCCTGTCTGACACACCACCGGACCGTGACATCGAATGGACCGATGCGGGCATTGACGGGGCATGGCGATTTACCCAGCGGGTCTGGCGCGTGATCAGTGAAAATATTTCACTGGCAGGTGCGGTTGCGATCAGACCTCAGGGGGATATGGGCAATGCCGATCTGGCTTTGCGCCGTGCAGCGCATAAGGCAATTCAGGCGGTCACAGCTGATATTGATGCTTTTCATTTCAACCGCGCGGTCGCACGGCTTTATGAATATACCAACGCGCTGCAATCCGGTCTTGGGGCAGAAGGTATTTCTGCTACCGTGATCCGTGAAGCGCTGGAAACGCTGGTCCTTCTGATTGCCCCCATGATGCCGCATCTGGCCGAGGAATGCTGGGCGGGACTGGGACATGATACGCTGGTGGCGGATGCCGCCTGGCCCAGCTTTGATGCCAGTCTGACCCGTGAAGATTCGGTAACGGTCGGCATTCAGATCAATGGCAAGCGCCGCGCTGAAATAGACCTGCCAACCGATGCGCCGGAAGATGTGGTGCGCGAGATGGTTTTGGCGCAGGATCGCGTGATCAAATTGCTGGAAGGCAAACCGGTGCGCAAAATCATCGTCGTCCCCAATCGGATCGTGAATGTGGTGGTCTAGGGCCATAGGGCCAATCGCCCGTCTGGTGCTGGTCATGGCACTGCCTTTGGTATTGGCTGGATGCGGGTTCAAGCCGCTCTATGGCGAACTGGGCCGGACGGGTGCAGCGCAGGCTGACCTGTCGCAGATTGAAATTGAACCGAGCAGAGAGCGCACCGGTCAGCGCCTGCGCCAGATTCTGGTTCAGAACCTGACACCTGCGGGCGAGCCGACGCGTCCCAAATATCGTCTGGTGATTGCCTTGTCCGAGGCGCAGGACGGCGTGGGGCTACGCACTGACTACACGATCACGCGCGTGAACTACCGGTTGAAGGGGACATTCAGTCTGGTCGATGCAAATACCAGCGCTTTGCTGTTTGGCGGATCGGTTCGTGGGATTACGGCCTATAATGTGGGTGCCGATCAGGTCGCAACGCTGACTGCCGAGCAAGACGCCCGTGAACGTGCAACCCAGGATCTGGCCGAGGACTTGCAGACCAGACTTGCCGTATTTTTCGAATCCAGACCCAAAACACATTAAAATCATGTTGCCGCGATGGAAATAAAGGCACGCGGTATCGATGGCTTTCTGGCAAAACCCCCCAGCGGCGTTGTGGCGGTATTGATCCATGGCGAAGACGCTGGACTGGTGCGTGAACGCGCCGACATGCTGGCGCGGACCATTGTGCCTGATCCCCATGATCCATTCCGACTGGCCGATATCGAAGCCGGTGATCTGGCGGGTGATCCGGCAAGGCTGATGGATGAAGCAGCGGCGATTTCGATGATGGGTGGCAGGCGCGTTATCCGCGTGCGCCGTGCAGGGGATTCCCTGGCCCCGCAATTTTCCGATTTTTTCAAATCGCCCATTGGCGACGCGCTTTTTATTCTGGAAGCCGCCATTCTGCCCAAACGGTCGAACCTGCGTCAGGCATTCGAAGGATCGGACAGGGCAGCATCAATCGCCTGTTATAATGACAATGACGAGGCGATATCCGATCTGATCATGTCGACACTGCGCGCGCATCATCTGACCATCGAGCCACAGGCCATGGAACTGCTGATCCGCAATCTGGGGGGTGACCGTCTGGCCAGCCGGGGCGAGCTGGAAAAGCTGATCCTTTACCTGGGGCCATCCGCCCGGACCGTTACCCGCGATGATGTGCTGGCCTGTGCATCGGATACGACCGAGACTGAAATGGACGATATTGTGGATGCGGCGGCATCGGGCGATACCGCGCTGCTGGACCGTCTGCTGGCCAAGGCGTTTTCAACCCAGACCTCGGCTGTTGCGATTGTGCGTGCAGCCCAGAGCCATATCACACGCCTGCATCTTTTGACCGCACAGGCCCAGCGGGGCGGGCAGCTGGACAGTCTGGTCCGGGGGCTAAAGCCAGGATTGCCCTACCCGAGAATTGACCGGGTCATCCGTCAGGCCCGCAATCTTTCACCGCAGAAACTGGGTGAGATGATCCAGATGCTTAATGATGCGGAAATCGGCACAAAGACCACCGGCCTGCCCGATGAAGCCATTGCCGCGCGTGCCCTGATGGGTATTGCCCTGAGAGCGCGTGGCCGGTGATGAAGTCCACAAATATGACCCCAAATATGACCCCCAATATGACCATTGAGAGACAGCCAATACCTCGCTAAGCTCTATCAACAGCCAAAGGACCAGATGGTTACTTGGCAATACTTGGAGCGGACTGATTATGGCCAGAGGCAGAAAAGGCGACCTGACCCCAACCACTGAAACGGTTCTGGCAACCGGGGGCCCGGCCAAGCGTGTGTCGGATGTGCCTGACGAACGCGAGGTTGTGCGTGCGGAAGCCACCCCGGATGCGGGACTGGCCACAACCGAGCGGGTGCGGGCTGCGCGCTATGCGCTGGGCGATATCGTGCGCCATCGGGTCTTTGCGTTTCGTGGCGTGGTCTTTGATGTGGACCCGGTCTTTAACAATACCGAGGAATGGTATAATTCCATTCCCGAACATGTGCGCCCACGTAAAGACCAGCCATTCTATCACCTGCTGGCGCGCAATGCCGAAGCGACCTATCAGGCCTATGTATCTGAACAGAATCTTCTGGCAGATGCCCAGAGTGGCCCCGTGTCCCATCCGTTGATTGATGACCTGTTCGAAGGCATGCAAAACGGCCGCTATGCGCCGCGTGCACGGATGATGATGTAATTGTGGGCCAGCCTTATTCGCGCATCGATTCGTGCCTGCGCCCGGACATTAGTTCGTTGGACAGATAAGTGCCGTCAGGCGCGCCTTTGCGCACCATGGCTTGTGTGAGGTGAGGGCAACTTTCAGGTCATTCGGATCGTGTTGCATAGCCTGTATTATGAGATCGTCAGGAATGCGAAGCTCACGTGTAGATTAGGTCTCGGATTTCAGCCCCATTGCAAAACCGTCTACCGCCCTTTGGCGGGCACCAGATCAAGATGCATGCCCGCATCAACCAGCAGCATCTCACCTGTGATGTGGCGGGATTTGGGGGTAGCGAAGAAGATGGCGGCATCAGCCACCATTTCGGGGGTTCCGGCCTGGGCCAGCGGGGTGGTGGCTTCCATGCGTTTGACCACCTGATCAAACTGCTCATCACTCATCCGATCCTTGAACCAGCGGGTGCCGATGAATCCGGGGCAGATGGCATTCACCCTGATGCTTGGTCCCAGCGCACGGGCCAGCGACAGGGTCATGGTGTTCATGGCCCCCTTGGATGCGGCATAGGCAACTGACGATCCGATACCCGCGACCCCGGCAATGGATGACACGTTCACCACCGACCCTTTGCCACGGGCGCCCAGGTCAGCCTTGCAGGCGCGGATCATCTGAAATGCCGCAATCACATTGGTGGCATAGATCGACTGAAAATCTTCGGCATTCAGTGCGTCCATATCGCCATGGGCGGCGAATTTCGTCGTGCCCGCATTATTGACCAGCACATCAATGCGTCCAAAGGCATCACGTGCGGCCTGGGCAATCGACCGGCAGGCCGCATCGTCGCTGACATCGCCAGCAGCGATAATGGTAATGCCGCCGCCAGCGATGATTTCAGCTTTTACCGCTTCGGCTTCCTTGAAGCTTTTGGTGCAGTTGACGACGATCCGATAGCCTTCTTTGGCCAGACCAATGGCAATGGCGGCGCCAAGCCCTGCGGCTGATCCGGTGACGATGGCAACCGGCATGTCTTTTTGCTCAATCCCGCTCATTTCCATTCCCCCGATTGTAATTTGATGCCCGCTGGGCTCTAACCGTTAGAGCCGTTTTAGCTAGGACCGGCATTAAAGGATAGAGGGCGGGCATGGGAATCGAGGCAGTTCTGTTTGATTTTGGCGGCGTGATTACATCCAGCCCCTTTGAAGCATTCAACCGGTACGAGGCCGAACACGGCCTGCCGCGTGACTTTCTGCGTTCAGTCAATGCGCGCAATGGTGACACCAATGCCTGGGCGCGGCTGGAGCGGTCCGAACTGTCGGCTGAGGCGTTTGATGCTGCATTTGCGGATGAAAGTGCAGCCCTTGGCCACCGGGTTGCCGGGGCCGAGGTTTTGGGGTTGTTATCGGGCGATCTGCGCCCGCGCATGATTGCAGCCCTTAAAACCTGCGCCAGCCGGTTCAAGGTTGGATGCCTGACCAATAATGTGAAAACAGGTGCTGGACCCGGTATGGCGCGCGGGGCCGAAAAGGCCAGGGCCGTGGCCGAGGTCATGGCGATTTTCAATGTGGTGATTGAAAGTTCCAAAGTGGGCCTGCGCAAACCCGATCCCCGGATATATGAACTGGCCTGCGCCCAATTGGGGGTATCACCAGCCCATGTGGTCTATCTCGATGATCTGGGGATAAATCTCAAACCGGCGCGGCAATTGGGCATGGCCACAATCAAGGTCGAAGACCCGGATAAAGCACTGGTCGAACTGTCAGCACTGACCGGCCTCGAATTTGACTGACCTTGTTGGCCTTCAAAGTTGACACCGGCGTCATTTTGATTGAACGCTGCCATGAACATGTGTAAGTTACCAGCGATAAGCTGGTCAAAAAGCTTAAAAAACAAGATATTGCGACAAGATGTTGCGAAACGCGTCGACGAAAAGCGCATTAGTGCCCTGATCCGGCCTTGGAGAGGAAAAATATGACCCGTCAGATTACCAAAGATGATGCCTATGATTGCGTGGCCCCGGATGATTTCCGGTCATTGATCGAACCGGAGCGCTATGCCAAACGCGCGACAGCTTTCGACAAGATCATTTCCGCGACCCATGATCATTTCTGGGATCCGCTGGACAAGCGTTATATCGATTTCACCGAGCCGTTTGATGTCGAGAATGAGATGATCATTCCCGAAGAACTGGTGCCTTTCTTACAGACCAAAATGGGCGAAAAGCTTCAGGGTCGCGAGCGCGTGGCGTTTGTGAATGAACAGGCCCGCTGGATGCTTTCGGCCATTTTGCACGGTGAACAGGGGGCCATGTCCCTTTCGGCATCCTTGTGCCACATCCTGAAAGATCCGGGCGCACAGTAATACGCCGCCAATCAGGCCCGTGAAGAAGCCCGCCACGTCACGGGCTTTTCCCGTTACATTCAGGCCCGTTGGGGTTCGCCCCTGCCGGTCGGCAAGACCCTGGGCGATCTGCTTAATGAAATGGTCGGCGCCCACGAAGTTTATAAAAAGATCGTCGGCATGCAGATGCTTGTCGAAGGTCTGGCCATGGGTGCCTTTGCGACCTTCTTTGCCAAATCACATGATCCGCTGCTGGTGAAACTTTGCCAGCTGGTGATGACGGACGAAGCCTTCCATCACAAGTTTGGCAAGATTTGGGCAGATCGGACGATCCCCAAGCTCGACAAGTCTGAACAGGACGTGATCGAAGACTGGGCCGCCCAGTGTTTCCAGACTCTTTTGTTCAATCTGGTCTCGGCTGAACAGATGGCTGTGGTTTATGCCAAATTCGGTATTAATCCGGTCGCCGCCCATAACACCATGCTGGAAGCCATCACCGATGACGACCGCAAGGAACGCATGAAGGAATCGACCGATATCTTCCGCGTGCTGATCAAGACCCTGCTCAAAGCCGGTATCATCACTGATCGCACCCGCGCGCTTTATGCGGTCTATGTGGATATGGACGAATTAAAATCCGAAGGTGATCACATGGTGGGTGACGATATTGCCGAAGAAGGCATCAAATATCTTCAGACCATCAATTTTGCCCAGGGCAAAGGTTCGTTGCTGTCAGCTGCCGCTGAATAACAACGCACGGCCAGACATCATCAGACGGGCGGGCCAGTAGGTCCGCCCGTTTTTGTTTGCGCCTGATGCATTTGTAAAATTAGACTGAAGAGCCTTACGAATCCGGGGCTGGTATTTGGTGGGTTGTTTAAAGGGCGCAGGTGGTATGGCAAATAATTCAAAGACCTTCACGCATCGCCTGTCCGGGTTTGAAGTTTTTCTGATCACAATGTCTGCGCTGTCACCGGCACTTTCGGTCTTTGTGCTGGGTGGCGAAGCGTTGAAAATGGCAGGCACCGGCGCTGCCATTGCCTTCATCGCGGGCTTTGGCGTGGCGATCATCTGGGCGATGATCTATGCCGAACTGGGCGCAGCCTTTCCCCATGCCGGTGGTGAATATGCGGGTATTGCCCGCGTGTTGGGACCGGGTGCTGGTTTTATTGACATGATCGCGTCGGTGACGGCCATTGCACCGGCGGTTGCTTTGTCAGCCATCGGCTTTGCCACCTATCTGCGGTTTATCATGCCTGAACTGCCCGCAGCGCCGATTGGTGCTGCAACATTGGTCGTCATTGCTGCAATTGCTATTTTGAACATTCGCACCAACGCCATTATTACCGGCATCTTTCTGGCCATCGAGATGATTGCACTTTTAGCGCTGGCGGGGTCAGGCTTTGGTGAGCATGCACGTTCGCTGGTCGACGTTCTGCGCGACCCGGTCATGCCACAGGCCGGCGAGATGGTCGCGGTTTCACCCGATATCTTGGCGCTGGCTGCAATATCGGGTGCCTATGCGACAGTGGGTGGCAATCAGGCGATCAGTTTTGGTGAAGAAATGGCAACGCCGCACAAATCCCTTGGCTGGGTGGTTGCTACATCATGCCTGCTGGGCGCAGCCTTTATCGCCGGACCCATGGTGATCGTTGTTCTTTGTGCCCATGATTTACCCGCCATACTTTCCGACGACGCACCCCTGATCGCTTTTTTGCGCGAGACGATGGGTTCAACCCTGGCCGGGGTCATTTCACTGGCAGTGGCAGCAGCGATTTTCAATGCCCTGCTGGCGCAGGTTCTGGCAAATTCGCGGCTGGTATTTTCATTATCCCGTGACGGGGTTGGACCCGCGTCGGCCAATCGCCTGCTGGTTAAAATTCATCCACGCTTTCAGTCGCCCTGGACTGCCACTTTGTTTTTATGCGCGGTCGCAATCCCCTTGTGCTTTATCGGTGAACGCGCACTGGCGATTTTGACCTCCAGTGTTGTGGTATTCAATCTGGGGCTGGTCAGTTTAAGCATATTGATCGGACGCAGGCGGCGCCTGACCGGCCAGACATCCTTCGCCGGTCCCCTTTATCCCTTGTTTCCGGTAATGGGGATCATCATGGCGCTGGTGTTTGTCGTCTTTGACTATCGCGATGAAGATGCTGGCCGCATGAGTCTGTTTGTCTATCTGGGCATTCTCGCGATCGCGCTGACCTATTACCGCTTCGTGCTGTCGCGCCGCCCCGGCGGCTGGACGGTCACTGATCCGGGAATCTGACCCGTAAAAAAAACGGGCGAACCATCTGGCTCGCCCGTATTTCCGATCGCTGTGCGGCGGAATTATTTCGCCCGGTTTTCAATCAGATCATTCACGACACCGGGGTCCGCCAGCGTTGAGGTATCGCCCAGTGCGCCGAAATCATTTTCAGCGATCTTGCGCAGGATACGGCGCATGAT
>CAISDR010000573.1 GCA_903884125.1 uncultured bacterium | reverse complement strand
GGATATTGATATCGGAAATTATGATCAGTTACGCCCCGCTTGGATCGATCCCAAACGCCTGCGCCAGATTCTGGTCCATATTTCTGCTCACCTGATGCGCATTGCGCCTGATGGCGCGACGTTACGCATGGGGGTCGAGCAGACTTCAACAGGGCTTAAATTTAATGTCGGTTTATTTGGGCAGCCGAACGTCCACCAAAGTCTGATCAATCTCCCGGACAAGATCGACCATTCGCTTGTTGAACGGCTGGCCTCGTTACATCAGGGTCAATTGGAAATGACCCAAGAACCCGAAGGTGGGCCACGCATCTGCATCGCCATTTCGACGATGCAGAACTAGTCTGGCCAACCGGTAATCGGATGATTCAATAATCAGCGGCTGGCGTCAGCCGATAAGGCCCATGAACACATAGAACAAAAAGCCTGACAGCATGATCGATGCTGGCAGTGTCAGTACCCAGGCCAGGCCAAGACTGCGAACAGTAGACCATTGCAGACCCGATCCGTTAGCTGCCATCGTGCCTGCAATGCCAGACGAAAGAACATGGGTTGTAGATACCGGCAGGCCAAGACCGTCAGCAACGCCAATTGTGGCCATCGCGACCAGTTCAGCCGACGCGCCCTGACCATAAGTCAGATGCGCTTTGCCGATTTTTTCACCAACCGTCACCACGATGCGCTTCCATCCAACCATTGTGCCCAGGCCGAGGGCAATCGCCACCGCAACCTTGACCCAGTCGGGAATGAAGCGTGTGGATTTGTTCAGTACCTTTTGATAGGCACCCAGCACGTCTTTGTCCTCGACAGAAATGGCAGGCTTGCTGGATTTGAGAATGCGGTTGAATGCTTCGCTGGCCAGATACATGTCATTGCGCACATTGCGCACTTCGCCCGCATTCAGATCGCCCAATGATCCATGGCCCTTGATCTGTTGGGCAATTTCACCTGTCAATTTCACAAGGGCGGGCATTGTATCTGCTTCGAACGTGCGCTGGGCTACAAATTTGGTCACAGCGGCGCGTGCGTTTTCCACCTCGGGTGCATCCAACGTTACATAATGGCCTAGCGCATCCTGCGTGGTGGTAGTCAGGGTCAGAAAAGATTCAATCTCGCTACCCTTGACCGACGCATTAAGGGCATAGGCGGTGGGCACTACGCCGATCAGGATCAGCATGATCAGGCCCATGCCTTTTTGTCCGTCATTCGAACCGTGAAAAAAGCTGACACCGGCACAGGTGCTGATCAGGATTGCACGAATCCAGGCGGGCGGCGGCTTGTTACCTTCGGGGGCACGGTAAAGTGCGGGTGCACGAACCACCAGTTTCAGGATCAGCAGCAGCATGGCTGCGGCAAAAAAGCCGAAAATGGGGGACATCCACAAGGAATTACCGATCTTTTCAACCTGCGCCCAGTCAACACCACTGGTGCCGGAGTTTCCCTGCATCAACTGATTGGCAATGCCGACACCAACAATCGAGCCGATCAGCGTATGTGAGCTGGATGATGGCAGACCCAGATACCAGGTGCCGAGATTCCAGATAATCGCCGCAATCAGCAAAGCGAATACCATGGCAAAACCGGCCCCCGACCCTACCTGCAGGATAAGTTCAACCGGCAGCAGGGATACAATGCCAAAGGCTACCGCCCCCGAAGACAATAGCACGCCCAGGAAATTGAACATGCCTGACCAGACAACGGCCACTGGTGCTGGCATGGAATGGGTATAAATCACGGTCGCCACTGCATTGGCCGTGTCATGAAAGCCGTTCACAAATTCAAAGCCAAGCGCAATGAACAGGGCCAGCCCCAGCAACAGAAATGGCAGCAAGGCCGGATTTTGAATGCCCTGCAAGTCGCCGATCAATTGCGAAAGGACATAGATAATCCCGATGCCAAGCACAGCCGGAACGCCCATGGTAACCCAACGTCCGGCATCAAGCCGCGGCCGCACATTATGGTGGCTGTTATGTGCTGTAGCAGTGCTGTTCATTGACCTGTCCCCAAATTTGTGGGGCAAGCCTAGGTCAGAGTGACGACAATTCCATGACCAATGCGCGACAGAAAAAATTATGGCCCGGCCTGATCAGTTCCCCGGCACTCCGCGCGATGTGGAATATTCAAAATGCACTTCTTCGCCAGGGCGCAGAATCTTGCGCGCCGCGTGGGCGGCCATCGCCGCTTCGGAAAATCCGGACAGGATCAGTTTCAGCTTGTTGGGATAGGTTGCAATATCACCGACCGCAAAAAAACCTGGCATATTGGTGGCGGCGGTCGTTGGATCAACCGACACATGCTTGTGTTCCAGTGTCAGGCCCCATTCGGCAATCGGTCCAAGATTCATCGAAAGGCCATAGAAGGGTAATAAAATATCGGCTGCCAGATCGCGCAGGCTGTTGTCATTGGCCTGAACCTCAACCGCTTCCAGTCGGCCACCTGATCCTTTCAGACCCTTGAGCTGATAGGGCACCACCAGTTCCACCTTGCCTGACGCCGATAAGGCTTCCAGTTGTTTCAGGCTTTCAGGTGCTGCGCGAAAAACAGGGCGGCGATGGACCAGGGCCACCGATGCGGCCACTTCGCTTAACGATATCGCCCAGTCGACGGCACTGTCACCGCCACCACCAATCACAACTCTTTTGCCCCGAAGGTCCTCGCGGCGGCGCACCAGATAGGCAACCGATCCGGTCGCCTCAAATTCCTCAAGGCCGGTCATGGGCGGACGATTGGGTCCAAAGGCACCGGCCCCAGCGGCCAGAATGACCGCACCGGCACGTATGGTCTGCCCGACCGATGTTCCCAGATGGAATACCCCGTCCTCATCGCGGACCAGACTGATTACCTGCTGGTTCATCAGATAATGCGGTGCAAATGGTTCGGCCTGTTCAATCAGCCGGTCGACCAGATCCTGCGCCAGAATGCTGGGATAGGCTGGAATGTCATAGATCGGCTTTTCCGGGTAAAGCGCCGTACATTGTCCGCCACGATGTTCCAGCGCATCGATCACCGCACAGCTCATGCCCAGCATGCCAGCCTCAAAGACAGCAAACAGCCCGACCGGGCCAGCGCCGATAATGGCAACATCTTTGATGATTGTGTTGGTCATGGATCGCGTTCCCGTTGGTCTGTTTCAATTCTTAGCATCGGAAAATGCAGCCAGAATGTTCCGATGGCAACTGGCAAGTCGTCACGGGGTGATTGCGGCCCGGCCCATGCCTGATTACAAAGCGCGATGATGCAGATTGCCTTTGATTCGCCGATATTGCTGCCCGACCTTGCCGCGACCGGGGCGTTGGCCGGGCGGATTGCACCACTATTGGGGCCGGGCGACATGATTGCGCTATATGGTTCGCTGGGTGCAGGCAAGACGGCTTTTGCCCGAGCCCTGATCCAGCTTATGACGGGTGACGAAAGCGCGGACATTCCCAGTCCGACTTTTACAATTGTTCAGACCTATGAAGCCGTCAATGGGGTTGCGATCTGGCACGTGGATCTTTATCGGATCGAACGACCAAGAGATATCAGCGAACTTGGTCTGGACGATGCTTTTGACGAAGCGGTGACCATCGTTGAATGGCCTGAAAGACTTGGCAATCAACTGCCTGTAAATCATCTGGCCATTCATCTGACCGAAATTGAACACCAAACGCGCCGCGCTGAAATCCGTGGCCATGGAACCTGGGAAAGGCGTTTGGCCCATGGATGAATCGCACCGCTCGGACGCGCTGCAACGGTTGCTTGGCAAGCATGGATTCGACCGGGCGGCACAGGTGCCATTACCCGGTGATGCCAGCTTTCGCCGTTACATTCGCCTGACTGGCGGCCCGATGCCAGCCATGGTGATGGATGCCCCATCCCAGGCGGGCGAGGACTGCACGCCATTTGTTGCCATAGCAGAACATCTGGTTGGACTGGACCTGTCAGCGCCGCGCATTCTGGGTGCCGATCTGGAAAACGGGTTTTTGATTCTGGAAGATCTGGGCGATGATCTTTTTGCCCGCGTGTTGATCGACGATGTCACGTCATTATCTGACGCGGAACTTTATGAAGCAGCGATAGATGTTCTGTGCCACCTGCGTCACCGCCCGCCATTACAACTAGGGGGTTATCATTTGCCCGCCTATGACGATGCGGTGCTTCATCGCGAAGCTGGCCTGTTGAGTGAATGGTATCTGCCGCTTGTCCATGGCGCCCGTCTGCCCTCTGATATTGACCGGATCTGGCATGGCCTGTGGGATAAGGTTTTTGAAACTGTCAGACCCGCACAGGAAATTCTGGTGCTGCGCGACTATCACGCGGAAAATTTGTTCTGGCTGCCGCAGCGGTCAGATATCCGGCGCGTGGGCCTGATTGATTTTCAGGACGGACTGCTGGGTGATCCGGCTTATGATCTGGTGTCATTGCTGGAAGATGCCCGCCGAGATGTGTCCCCCGCCCTGGCTGAAAAAATGCAGCGGCGTTACCTGGACCAGACGGGCCTGCCCCCCGAAACATTTACGCGCGTCTATGATGTGCTGGCGGCCCAGCGTAACGCCAAGATTGTCGGTATTTTCGCACGCCTGTCCGAACGCGATGGCAAGAGGCGCTATCTGGACCTTATTCCGCGTGTCATGGCGCTTCTGCTGGGGGATGTTCGGCGTCAGTCCGTGCTGGCACCAATCAGGGAATTTCTGGACCGTTACATTCCGGCGGATGCAATGGCGATTCCACCAAAAAGTCTCAGGCACGCATCATGACCAGATCGATAAGTACAGCAATGATCCTGGGTGCGGGACTAGGGTTACGCATGCGCCCGATTTCAGCGACTAGGCCTAAACCACTGATCGCCATTGGTGGGCGCACGATCATTGATCGTCTGATTGACAAACTGATAGCCAGTGGGATTTCGCGACTGGTGGTGAATGTGCACTGGCTGGCAGATCAGATGCGTGCCCATCTGGCCAGTCGGCGGGATATCGAAATCATCATTTCGGACGAGACCGACGAATTGCTGGATTCCGGTGGTGGCGTTGTAAAGGCATTACCGATTCTGGGCCCTGATCCGTTTATTGTTCTTAACGGCGACAGTGTGTGGATTGATCCCTGGCGGCCGAGTCTGATGCGCCTAAAAAATCAGTTTGATCCTGACACCATGGACTGTTTCATGTTGCTGGCCGCAACCTTGCGGTCCATCGGCTATGACGGGCCGGGTGATTATCTGATGGCCGCCGACGGTCAGCTGACGCGGCGCCCCCCCATGATCCAGTCGCCCTTTGTCTATTGCGGTGCGTTCATCGCCCAGCCTGCACTGTTTGCCGACGCGCCAAAGGGGCCATTTTCACTAAACCGGCTATGGGATCGCGCACAGGAAGCCGGACGGTTATACGGCATGCTCCATGACGGCCCGTGGCTTCATGCGGGTACACCTGACGCGCTGAATGATATCGAATTTTTTCTCAAGGACTATTAGAGCCCGGTGCTTATTCTTCGGCGATGATTTCGCCATCACCGGTGCTGCCGTCGCCCGTAACTGGCTGCGAGTCACTGGATGACGGGGTCAGATGTTCCGCAAAGAATTCAGTGGTCCGCCGGATAGAATCGTCAAGGAACGGGCCATTAAAACAGTGCCCCTGGCCCTTATAGACCACCAGTTCATGGGTAACGCCCAGTTTTTCAAGGCGTGCTGACAACGTGCGCGAGTGCCCGATTGGTACGATACGGTCTTTGTCACCGTGGAAAATCAGGGTTGGCGGCATATGGCTCAAAGTCGGTGAGACAGTCTGGGGCACCGCGCCGAAAACATTGACCAGTGCAGCAACCCGAAAATCGCGCGATGCCAGAGAGATACCGTGAAAACCACCCAGCGACAGGCCAAACACGCCCACCGCGTTGCCGTCCACGTCCGGCTGGCCTGATATAAAGGCCAGCGCATCTTCAATCACATGG
>CAISDR010000572.1 GCA_903884125.1 uncultured bacterium | reverse complement strand
GTCTTGCCATCGGCAATGGCATATTGACCGTCAACACAATGGAACAGGCGCTGGACCGTGCAAAGCCTGATGCCCAGAACAAGGGTGGCGGTGCAGCGGAAGCGGCCCTTTGCCTGATCCGGCTGAAGCGGTCCATGTCGGCTCAAATGTCCAAGAAAAGTGCGCGCAAATGACACAATCGCCCAAGCGGCGCATCCGCGTTCCCAAAGCGCCGGGTGAACTGAAAAGTGCTGGCACAAAAGACCGCGCACGGGCGCGCGCCGGTGCCCGTCTGGCAGCTGTTCAGGCACTTTACCAGATGGAACTATCGGGTCAGGGACTGGACAGTGTGATCGAAGAATTTATCGATCTGCGCCTTGGCATGGAAATCGACGGTGATCATCTTTACGAGGCGGATGCCACATTTTTTGCCGAACTGGTTCGTGGTGTCATTGAACATCAGACCAGCATCGACCGGGCCATTGACGCGTTTTTATCAGAAGAATGGCCGCTGGCACGGCTCGAGGCGATATTGCGTGCCTTGCTCCGGCCGGCGGCGTTCGAGTTGCTGGAACGCGGTGATGTTCCCGCACGCGTGGTGCTGAACGAATATGTTGATCTGGGATCGGCTTTTTTTGGCGAAGCGGAAACCGTTTTTGCCAATGGTGTGCTGAACAAGCTGGCCCGCAAGGCGCGGGCATCCGAATTTGAGCCTCTGGCTTGATCAATATCATGGCCTCCCTCGGCGAATTTGATCTGATCGCCAAATATTTCGCGCCACTGACTGGCCCCGAGGGGCTGGGACTTCTTGATGATGCCGCCCTGCTTTTACCGCCTGATGGTGCCGAGCTGGTTATGACCGCAGATGCGCTGGTCGCCGGGGTTCATTTCCGCCATGACGACCCTGCTGACCTGATCGCGCGCAAGGCATTGCGGGTTAATCTGTCAGATCTGGCGGCAAAGGGGGCTGAACCTTTGGGCTATCTGCTGACGACGGCCTGGCCGCAAAACACGGCCGAGGATTATATCCGACTTTTTAGTGCCGGTCTGGGAGTTGATCAGGTCGAATTTAATATCCGACTTTTTGGCGGGGACACGGTGACCACCTCTGGGCCAACATGTCTTTCGATCACGGCGGTCGGGCACGTACCAAAGGGACAGATGATCCGGCGCAAGGGTTCAGGCATCGGTGATCTGGTCTATGTAACCGGTACGGTCGGTGATGGTGCGCTTGGGCTGGACCATCCGGAAATCGGCGCGCTTAATGACCGCTATCTGCTGCCGCAGCCCAGATTGGCAATTGGCCGCGGATTGCGTGGTATCGCCAGTGCAGCCATGGATATTTCTGATGGACTCATCGCTGATGCCGGGCATCTGGCCAGCGCCTCCGGCGTATGTATCGAGATCAATGTTGACTGGGTACCTTTGTCCCGTGCGGCACAGGAACTGATTGATCATGACAGCTCCAGACTGGGGCGGGCGCTGTGTGGTGGGGATGATTACGAACTTTTATTTACCGTCCCATCCGCTCTGCCGATCAAAAATGCAACCTGTATCGGACAGGTCACCCAGGGCCAGGGCGTGAAATTATTGCGCGGCGGACAAAAAGTTACGGCTCTAGAGCTCGGTTGGGGCTTGGGCTTTGGCGGCTGGCAGCATAGACTGGCAACATGAACAGGATCGTCATCATCATTTTGGGCCTGCTTCTGCTGGTCGGCGGCGGGGGCGGAGCCTTTTACTGGTTCTATCTCAGAGCGCCGGCTTTCGAGACCACAGAGCAGGCGGCCTTGCGTGTAAAAAAAGAAGAAGAAGCCAAGGAAAAAGAACGCAAAGAGGCGACGCCGGTCTGGCACGAGCTGGCCAATATTCCAGCACCGATCTACCTGAATGGGAAGGTGCGTGCCTATATGTTCATCGGATTCAAGCTCGATCTGGCCGACCCGGAAGTTGGAACAAAGCTTGATGCCGCTGGTCCGCAATTGACCGAACGGATGCTGATCGAGGTGAACGAGCATCCCATCAAACTGATCGAGGGTACAAATAACCCTGATCTGATGGAATTAAAGCGCAGGATAAAAGGTATGGTGGAAAGCGAATACGGGCATGACACCGTACATGACGTGCTGATCACCATGACCTATCTTCAACCGTTCTGAGTAATACGGCGTTTTCCCGGTCTTAATGACCGCCAAGATAAGCTGCTTTTACCGCTGGATCATTTTTAAGATCCGCGGCCTTGCCCGATATGGTTATCCGACCATTTTCAAGCACATACGCATAGTCGGCAACTTCCAGTGCCGCAGCCGCAAATTGTTCCACCAGCAACATGGTGATTGACTGTGCCTTGAGGTTCGCAATCGCCCGGAAGACCTCAGCCACCAAAAGCGGCGCCAGACCCATGGACGGTTCGTCCAGCAGCAGCACCGAAGGGTTAAGCATCAGCGCGCGACCGATGGCAAGCATCTGCTGTTCGCCACCCGAAAGGGTTCCTGCCAGTTGTTTGCGCCGTTCTGCCAGTCGCGGAAACATAACAAAGGCACGATCAAGATCGGCGCTCACATCACCTTTTGCGCGCACACCGATCAATCGTGAAAACGCACCGAGGGTTAGGTTATCCTCGACGCTCAGAGTGGCAAAGACCCGGCGCCCTTCCGGACTATGCGCCAAACCGGCGCGTGCGATTTTATGGGACGGTTTGCCAGCAATATCCTGATCGTCCAAAAAGACTTGGCCAGCCTGTGGCTTGATCATGCCGGATATGGCCCGCAGCGTGGTTGTTTTTCCAGCACCGTTCGACCCGATTAGCGTCACGAGATTTCCGCGCGGCACCACAAGATCAAGACCGTGCAGCACCAGAACTTTTCCATAACCTGCCTGAAGGCCAGTAATCTTAAGCATGTCGTACCCCACCTAGCCTGCGGCGCCCAGATAGGCTTCAATTACCCTGGGATCAGCGCGCACCGCTTGTGGGGTGCCTTCGGCTATGACCTGCCCAAAGTCCAGCACGGTGACTGTGTCACACATACTCATGACAACATCCATGTGATGTTCGATCAACACGATGGTGACACCCAGTCCTCGCATGCGGCGTACAATATCGACCAGCACTTCAATGTCGGGTTGCGACAGTCCTGCGGCCGGTTCGTCCAGCAGAAGCAACTGGGGATCTAGCGCCAACGCGCGGGCAATTTCCAGCAGGCGGCATTTGCCATAGGGCAGGTTGCGCGCCTTTTCTTCGGC
>CAISDR010000571.1 GCA_903884125.1 uncultured bacterium | reverse complement strand
TGATGCAAATTCAGATAGATATCCCGAATAAAGCCATGGTCTTTGAACCACATGTCGGCCCAGGCGCGCAGGCGGGCACCCCCCGTGACAGGCTTTTGCGGTTCAGCAAACTGTGGCAGATCCATGGGGCTGGCCGATATTCCTGTCGGGCGGGTAAAATGACGTGCTCTGGTCAGGGGCGCGTTGTTCGGTTATGTAGCGACATTGGATAGATATTTCCAGTGCCGATCATATCCCGAATTTTGTCTCAGCGCAGGAACAGGCTCGTTGGCCGACGCAGATTTCACTCATCCCCCTGGCTTTAAGACGGCATCCAGATTATGGCGGGAATCCGTGCAGCCACATCTGGGCCGGCTTGGATTGGCCATGCTGGCCATGGCGGTGGTGTCTGTGGCGGTGGTCGCTCAGGCCTATGTTCTGCAACAGGTAATGGATGGCGTGTTCATCGCCCGTGATCCCGCCGCTTTACGGTTTGTAGCGCTGGCGGTGCTGGCCATACTGGCGGTACGCGCCATTGCCGGGTTTATTTCCGAGGCCATTTTGGCTGGTATCGGGCAGCAGATCATCGCCGACACCCAGGCCAGATTATTCGGGCATCTGATTGCCCAGGACATGGCACAGGTCAACGATAGTCATTCCGGCACCATGGTATCGCACCTGACATTTGACGTGTCGGTCATGCGCGATGTGGTGTCGACGTCGATTGTGGCAATCGGGCGTGATCTGTTGCAGTTGATCGGCCTGCTTGCCTTCATGATCTGGACGGACTGGCGACTGTCAGTGGTCGCACTGGTCATAGCCCCGTTGGCCTTGCTGCCGGTGCAAGCGATTGCCCGACGCATGCGCAAGGTAGCCGCATCGGTTCAGGGGGAAATGGGCGATCTGACCCGCGCATTGACCCAGGCGTTTCAAAGTCTGCGGGTGATCAAATCATTTGCGATGGAACGATCTGAAACTGAACGCATGTCGGCGCGTATCCAGCGTCTGACCAGACTGAATACACGCGCGCTCAGGATCGCAGCCGCCAGCCAGCCGGTCATTGATCTGGCAGGCGGGTTAGTGACCGCCGGAGTTCTTTATTACATCGGTGGTCAGGTGATTGCTGGCGCTGCAACACCGGGCGAATTTGCAGCTTTTATGGCAGCGGTGGCATCAGCCTTTCAGCCGCTGCGCACGCTTAGTCGTGTGATGCCGTCGGTAACCCAGGGGTTGACGGCGGCTGCACGCATATTCGCCGTGATGGATCGACGGGCGGAAATCGTCGATGCAACCGATGCCACGTCGCTGCCGCGGATTGCTGGTGCCATACGATTTGATGATGTGACATTTGGTTATGAACCCGGCAAAGCCGCCCTTGCGGGGGCAAGTTTTGAAGCGCAGGCGGGGCAACTGACAGCAATTGTCGGGCCATCAGGGGCAGGCAAAAGCACGTTGTTCTCTTTGATCCCTCGCTTTTTCGACGTGGACTCAGGTGCGGTTATGGTCAATGGGTGCGATGTGCGTCTGGTAACACTGGCCAGTCTGCGCCAGTCGATGGCCATGGTGGCACAGGATGTGGCGCTTTTTGACGTATCGGTGGCCGAAAATATTGGTTATGGGCGTCCAGGCGCCAGTCGTGAAGACATTATACAAGCCGCGCGCGCCGCCGCCGCAGACACTTTCATCCAGGAATTACCAAATGGATATGACACGCTGATCGGTGAGCGTGGCATGAACCTGTCGGGCGGCCAACGCCAACGTATTGCCATTGCCCGAGCCATTCTGAAAGACGCCCCGATCCTGCTTCTTGACGAGGCAACATCAGCGTTGGATTCCGAAAGCGAGCGCCAGATTCAAGATGCGCTCGATACCTTGACAAAGGGAAGAACGACTCTGGTCATTGCCCACAGGCTTTCAACCGTGCGCACAGCGCACATTATCCATGTTTTCGATCATGGACAGGTGGTTGAAAGCGGCAGTCATGATTTGCTGATCGCGAAACAGGGCTTGTATGCCCGGTTATACGCCCTGCAGTTTTCTGACGGGGCTGAGACGGCCGTCCAATAATTCGTGTCAGTTCTGGCCCAATTTGACCGGCATTCTCCCGCTTTCTGCGCCAACCTTTGAAATTACCGTATCGGTGTTGCGGGTGATGCGTTTGTTATATGGATCGACACCTGCAAATGTCGGGGCCTTTGGGGACACCAGCGTCAGGCTCTGCCTGCCCGATGTCAAATCCAGATGGTTGAAGGTGATTACATCGGCCTTGGTGAAATCATTTTTGCCCGGTTCGCGCGTGAACAGGCCCACGTCGAATTTTTCCGCAAGCGGCACCTCAGTCTCCTTGCCCTTGCCATCAGCAATCAGCTTTTTCGCCTCAACTTCGACGGTCACGTCAAACTGCCCGTCGTCGCGGGGATAGCTGTTGGCTTTTGTGACTTTGACGTCATAAAGAACAATACGCTCAAACAGGTCTGTGATCAGCTCATCGTGACCGGGGGCTTCTTCGCGTAGAAGGCTTAGAAAGTCCTTCGTCGATGGGTAGGGTGCCGGCTTGAAGGCAAATTTTTCGATCAACCGCTGCATGGCTTTATTGACAGCCGTTTCGCCGACTTGATCTTTCAGAAAGTACATGATTGCAGCACCCTTCCGGTAGTGGATATAGGGCTGGTTTTCAACACGCGCCAAAGGCAGTTCCTCGACCACTTCACCGCCGCGCGATCGCAGATAAGTATCAACCTCATATTTCAGGAACTTGCGCACCTGCTCTGGGCCATAAAGTTTTTCCATAACCAACAGGGCCGAATACTGCGCGAATGTCTCGATCAGCATCGTGGCGCCCTGCATATCCGCTGGCATGACCTGATGGGCCCACCATTGATGGCCGATTTCATGGGCCGTGACAAAAGTAATGGCATCAATGCCGTCAGGATCGTAGTCCTGATTCACGATAAAGCCGATTGCTTCGGAATAGGGGATGGTATTTGCAAATGACTGGGCAAACCGCGCGTAAGATGGAAATTCGACGATGCGTGCCTGATGAAACTGATAGGGGGAAAATGCTTTTGGCAGAACGTCAAAGGTTGTCTTCATGGCGGCCAGCATGCGTTCAACATTGAATTTGTGCTGTGGATGATAATAGACGCTCAGATCTATATCTCCCGCGTTGTCACGGGCTTCGGCATACCGGCCAGACTGAATTGAAAAGAAGTTGTTGATAGGCGAGTCAGATTTGAAATGCGCCCGGCGTTTTCCATCTTTTATTTCATCTGATGTTTTAAGGCCTGGTGCAATCGGTGTTTGGTCAGCGTCGGTGGTGACAGTGATATCAGCGATCACCCAGTCGCTGTTTGACCCGAACGCCTGTTTGGCACGTGCGCTGTCGTCCTCGAGTTTTGGTGGGCGCAATTCGGCGGACAATCCGTGCTTGCGCCGCTTTACCCTGTCTTTAAGAAGCGATTCTTGCGACATGCCTATGATCGGCGCAATTTCAAAATTATTCAGAAACGTACCGTTGTCCACAATTCTGGTCTGGTTGCCACTATTTCTAAAACCAGTCTGTTTCAGAATGGTTTCAAACGAGATTTCGCGACGCTCCCCCGGCGCCATGGGCATGTCCAGGCGATATATGCGATAATTGAAACGATCATAGGTCTGTTCAATTTCTGCCGCATCAAGATTGAGCCGGATCATATCCAGATCGGTATCCCAGCGAATATGAATATGGTCCAGTGGCTGACCGGAACGGTTTTCTACAATATAGCGCCCGGTCGTATGGGCGTGGGTCAGATGCGGATCCAGATCGACGTCCAGAACCACATCTATGATCCGGGGCTGCGGTACCTTCTCGAAGCCGATCAGCGCCTTTTCCATCTCGGCGAGCAGATCTTCGCGATCGATGCTGGAACGATAGGTGTTCTCGACGTTGGTATTGTAGAAAATATAGCCACCCGACCCAATGAATATAGCAGCAAAAAGTATCAAAAGGATACCGGCCAGGCCGCGCCCTCGGGCGGGTAGCCGCGCAAGGCGCGGGGTGATGCGCGTCTCGGTTCCACGGCGCCATAGACCATAGGTAAACAGTGCCAGAATGGCTGCAAAGGAAGTCCAGTAGATTTGCAACCAGCCACGAGCGACCCAGAATTTTCCCTGGCCGTTCATATCAGAAAGCGGCACCCCTGGTGTTGCATTGAAGCGATAGAGATTGTGTTCAAAGCCAAGCTGGACCAACACGATGCTGGCAACCAGACAAATGGCCATAACACCCCAGCCCACATATTTATGGGGCGATAGTGCCTGTGCAAACATCGCCAGTATGGCAATATTCAGCATTGAGACAGAAAGTGGCAGCGCATACCAGAAGATGTAATGAGAAATTTCAAACTCATAATATCCACGGGCCATCTGCACGGCCATGCCCGCCATAATGCTGATCAGTAAAGTGGCGAACAGCACCAGGAAAACTGCTGTAATTTTAGGTAATATGAACATCCAGTCGGGAACCGGCGTTGAGTCAATTATCTCATGCATCTTCCTGTCCCGGTCGCGCCAGACCAGTTCACCTGCATAATAGATGGCGATGATAATTGGAATGATCGTGAATGTGCCGCGTAGCGTTTCGATGGTCGCGCGCGTTACCGGGTAGGCTGGGTTTCCATAAAGTTCGTCACTAATCCAGAGCCCAGACACTGAATTAAACAGCCCGATCAAAAGTAAAACGATGAACGCCGGGCTGCGGAAAACAAAATTCATGTCAATTCGGGTTGTGGCGATGAATTGGGCCAGCGCTGTTGAGCCGTTGAAATTTGGCTTTGGCATTGCAGCGGCTGCAGTTGGACTGCGTTCGAAATCAAGGACCGGCGGTTTTGGCAATTTACCGATTGTCCGCCGGGTGTTATCGAATTCAAACAGGTAATAGGCCAGTATTAGCAGTGCAGTTGCAATCCCGGTCCATATCAGCCTGTTGACAAGTATTATGCCCTCGATTGGCGGCAGTTGGGAATTGCGCTCGACAATCGTCCAATATTTTGTGGCATGGCTTAACGCCGCCAGCCCGAAAGGTTCGATATAGGCACCGATCAGTTCATATTCGGGTTTATCAGCTGCAATCGCCGCACTTAAATATGCAACAAGAAAACCAACGACCGCCAGATAAGTTGCCATCATTGATCGGGTGGCGGTTGCAACCGCAAAAAAGCCGGCACCGGTCAGGAACAGAGTTGGCAAAGCAACCAGAAAATAGGCAAACAGATAGTGACCAGGGACAAGCGGACCTACCGTTTCACTATCCAGCCACGGCATGAATGAACCAATCAGTATGCCTGTGGAAACTGAAGTGAATGACAATGCTGCTGCGCCGAAAGCGCCCATAAAGCGACCGATCAGATAGTCAAATTTTTTGACCCGGGTTGAACGGATGATTGGCGCATATCCGGTTTCATCGTCGCGTACGATTACATTGGCAACAAACGCAACCAGTACAAAAATCGCGAATAACGACATGATTGCGTTGACTTGCAATATTGCAAAGGGTGCATTTTTGTGGACATTGCCGCTTGATCCGATACGGATCTGGTCAACCGTGGTGGCGCCAAAACTCATCAGGAAAAAGATGCCATAGGTAACCCAGAAAATCGGGTTCCTTAATTGATAGCGAAATTCAAATGCAGCGATTTTCCAGAACATAAGTGCCAGCCATAAGAATAGAGACTTGGAAGAATTGGCAGTGACCTGTTTTCATGCGGCGCGACGCGAATTTGCAAGTGCCGAAAAATAGACATCCTCCAGGCCACCGGAAACTGGTTCGAAACCGTCTCCCGGTCGTTCGTCCGACAGAACATGCATGACTGTCTGGCCCGCAAACAGGCGCGTGGAGATGATGTTATAAGCCGCCCTGTGCGTCTCCAGTTCGGATTTGTGAATAATTTTGCGCCAGATTCGTCCGGAAATGTTATTGATCAGATCTATTGGTGCGCCCTGCCCAATGATGCGGCCATCGCCGATGATCGCCATGCGCGGACACAGATCGGCCACATCCTCGACGATATGGGTCGAAAGTATCACGACGACATTTTCACCAATTTCTGCCAGCAGGTTCAAAAACCGGTTGCGTTCTTCCGGATCCAGCCCCGCGGTTGGTTCATCGACGATGATCAGTTCGGGTTGACCGATTAACGCCTGGGCAATGCCAAATCGCTGGCGCATGCCACCGGAAAATCCGGCAATTGCCTTGTGCCGTACGGACCAAAGATTGACCTGTACCAAAAGCGTTTCCACGACCTGCTTACGGTCGCCCCGGTTCGCAATGCCCTTTAACACGGCCATATGGTCCAGCATGGCCATCGCGGAGACCCTGGGATAGACTCCAAAATCCTGTGGAAGATAGCCAAGTGTCCGCCGCAGTTTTTCCGGCTCGGCGATTACATCGATCTGGTCAAAGGCAATACGACCCGAGGTTGGTGTCTGCAGGGTGGCAATAGAACGCATCATGGTAGATTTGCCCGCGCCGTTTGGCCCCAGAAGTCCAAACATCCCCCTTGGGATTGTCAAACTGATTCCGTTCAAGGCACGGGTTCCATTGGGATAAATATGGCCGACGTTATCCAGTACCAGCATGACTACCCCCGATCTACTTAGCCATTAACAGATATCCATGGAT
>CAISDR010000570.1 GCA_903884125.1 uncultured bacterium | reverse complement strand
TTCTTCGATAGGCTCCAGCCGCTTGCCGGTTTCAGGATCTTCGCGGAACAGAACACGCGGGCGCGATACAGCCAGTTCAAAACCTTCGCGACGCATGGTTTCAATCAGCACGCCCAGTTGCAGTTCACCGCGCCCGGATACTTCATAAGCATCCGATCCATCGGTCTCGCGTACCTTGATCGCCACATTGCCTTCGGCTTCGCGCAACCGGCGGTCACGAATAACGCGCGACTGAACCTTGGAACCTTCGCGGCCCGCCAGCGGACTGTCATTGACCTGAAAGGTCACGGCCAGGGTTGGCGGATCGATTGGATGGGCAGGCAG
This sequence comes from uncultured bacterium, assembly GCA_903884125.1. Lineage (GTDB taxonomy): Bacteria > Pseudomonadota > Alphaproteobacteria > CAISDR01 > CAISDR01 > CAISDR01. The sequence continues at coordinate 5,319 of CAISDR010000570.1, read as the reverse complement.
CGGTGCCGTTACCGACAATTCGCACAAGGTGTCGGCAACCGTGGCCGAGGTAAACCCGGCAATTGCGACAATATCACCAGCTTCAGCGGAATCGACCGGCACCCGGTCCAGTCCACGAAACGCCAGCACTTTTGAAATACGGGCGTTTTCAATCAACGCCCCGTCACGGGTCAATGCCTTGACCGCCAGACCGGCCTTTGCCGTACCGGAATGAATACGTCCGGTCAGGATGCGACCCAGAAACGGATCAGCTTCCAATGTTGTCACCAGCATCGAGAACGGGTGATTGGCATCCGTATCGACCTTGGGCGGGGGCACGTGGCGTACCACCAGATCAAACATGGTCCCAAGATCTTCGGTGGGCTTGTCCAGTTCCAGACTGGCCCAACCCTGACGGCCAGAGGCATAGAGTGTTGGGAAATCCGCCTGTTCGTCGGTTGCATCAAGGGCCAGGAACAGATCGAAAATCTGGTCATGAACCACATGGGGCTGGGCGTCCGGGCGATCAACCTTGTTGATAACCACGATCGGGCGCAAACCAAGGCCCAATGCCTTTGACAGCACGAATTTGGTCTGCGGCAGACAGCCTTCGGCGGCATCCACCAACAAAATCACCCCGTCGACCATGGACAGGATTCGTTCTACTTCACCGCCGAAATCGGCGTGACCGGGTGTATCGACGATATTGATCCTTAGATCGCGCCAGACAACACTGGTGCACTTGGCGAGGATGGTGATTCCCCGTTCGCGCTCCAGGTCATTTGAATCCATGGCCCGTTCCTGGACCTGCTGATTCACCCGGAATGTTCCGGATTGGCGTAACATTTGATCAACCAGGGTCGTCTTGCCATGGTCAACGTGGGCGATAATTGCAATATTGCGCAACGTCATGCGCGCGCTCCGATGTCGGCTGTTCAAGGGATGGGGCGGCGTCTGTATATAGGGCCAGAAGCCCCGTGCCAAGCGGTGCATATCAAAAGGGTTGAAGTTTGAGCAAGATATCTGATCCCCAAAACGCCGCCCGTCTGGCCAAGGTGTTGCAATTGCTGGATTCACCCCATGATGGCGAGGCTTTGTCGGCGGCCCGGCGAACCATGGCAATTTTGCGCCAATTTGGCATGTCGGCCGATGAAATGGCCCAAAGGCTGACCACAAGTGCCACAAATCCAAACCGGGGACAGGACCGCGCAGGCCTGCTTGAAACCCAATTGTCAGCTGCCAACACCGCCCTAAAAGCGGTCAAGGCCGAATTGAAGCACTGGCAGGACCAGGCATGGGCCGCCGCCAGCCTGGTGGCCGAACTAGAGGATGCCGTTCGACTGGCCAAGGGTACGGTAGTGCCAGCCAAGGGCGCGGATGGTCAGGCCGCCGAAGAGAATAGCCCTCTGGGGGCCGAATCTCCCTTGCCCCGCACACAGGCGGAAAAGCGCGCTGCGGTCCTTAATCTTTTGCGCGATCCGGATACCTCTGCCCTGCCCGACCGTGAATTGGCCCGGCGTCTGGCGTTATCTCCGCAGACCATCGGCAACTGGCGCAGACGCCTGGGCATGACAAAGGGCCATTTCTATTCCCGGCGCGGTTCAATCAAGTCAAAACAGTTGCCATAGGGATCTTCGAATACTGCCACGATTCCATAGGGCTCATGACGCGGCAGCTCGCGGAATTTTACCCCGGCGGTCAGCATGCGGGCATGGTCGCGCCTGAAATCATCGGTCTGGAAAAACAGAAACACCCGACCACCGGCCTGCCTGCCGATCTGTGCAATCTGTTCTGCACCAACAGCCCTGGCCAGCAAAAGGCAGGCACCTTCGCTGTTTTTCGGGCGTATACGCACCCATCTTTTGCCCGATCCCAGATCGGTATCCTCGACCAGCTCAAATCCCACACAGCCCACATAAAACGCAATAGCCTGATCATAATCAGGCACAAGCAGCGTGACGGCCATCAGTGCGGATGTTGCCATCTATTTGATCTCGCTCGGCAGAGGTTGCAGACTTAGCAGGTATCGCGCAATGTCCTGGCGTTCATCTGCGGTCAACGCGCCAAGACTTTTATGGATGATAAAGGACATCGATCCTTTCACATCCCTGAATTCCGGCGATTCACCGGTTTTAAGATAGGTCGCGATCTCCTCGACACTCCAGCCGCCGATACCGGTCTTAATATCAGGCGTAATATTCGGTGCCTTTCCCCCGCCATAAAGTGGACGATAGGAACCAGCAAAATGTCGCGTTGGATCGAGCCGCCCAAGAACATCGCGCGGGGTATGGCACTGATCGCAATGGGCCAGCGTCTGGCTAAGCTGAAAGGCTTTGTCCAATGTGCCATCAGTCGGTTTCGGCATCGGCGCATATTCTGTCAGCCGCCATCGGTCGATCAGACGCAACAGGCGCGCCGGTGTCGGACCAAAAGGCAAAACTGGCTGTTCATGCGCAAAAGACGTTGAAGATATCGAAGGTTGAGCCATCAGATAGGCATAGATTGCTGCGATCTGGGAATTATCCAGCCCGGCGTAATTATCAGTTGGGAAGATTGACTGATAGCGAATGCCATTGGGCGAACGACCATGGCGCATGGCGTCGCGAAACATCACCAACGTCCAACGCCCGATACCGGTATCAGTATCCGGGGTGATATTGGGCACACCAACCCCACCAAACCAAGCCTCTATCACGCGCCCGCCGGCCAGGCCGCGTTCAGGGTGATCCACATGGCCGTGACAGAATGCACAATTTGCGAGTTGTACCAGCCGCGCACCGTCAACCAGTTGATCATCGCCGGAAGCCGCCTTCACCAGACCAGCGGCTGTCAGTGCAACGCAGATGGCTGCGGAAAGGATCAAACCTGTCCGCAGCCATTGTGAAAGACGATATTGTGATCGACCGCGCAAGGCGGTGCCGCTCACTTGTCCTTGGGTTTTTTGAACGTATCGTGACAGCCCTTGCAGGCATCTGCGGTAGCTTTGATTGCCGGGCCGAATTGGGCCATATCCTTGGTGGCGGTTGCAGGCTGCAGGGCTGCTACCGCTTCCTGAAACGCTTTCACCTTCGCGGCAAAATCTTCAGGCTTGGTCCAGACTTCGGCTAGCGCACGGGTTTTGGTAACACCTGGATCAGTCGGGCCAGACCCTTTGACAAACCAGCCGGGCAGCGCCTTTGATAATTCGGAAATCTTGGCCGCTGCCGCTATGGTTGAATCATCAACAACACCAGCTTTCGCGGCCCCAAGAAGTATTTTCATATTCTTGCCGATTTCATCGAAATTTTCGTCGCGGGTTGTGGCAATTTCCTGCGGCGTTGCAGCTATCGCAGTTAGCGTGCCTGAAAAGGCAACCAGACAAGCCGCAGCAGCCGCCAGCCTGAATACCGAATTTCGAAATCCCGATACCTGATCCAAATTGTTCACAAGAACCTCCATAAAAATAGCCCTGAAACAAACCTAGACAAAGCGGACCAAAAGTCCAAGCCCCCAGTCAGGACCCTATGGGCTATTGACTCTACAATAATTAATTAAGGCGCTTCGACACCAAGAGGTGGCAATTCCCCGTTGGGAGCAGGTTGAAGCGGGCGTCTCACCGGCAGTTTTCTTAAGGCTGGCTGAGTACCATCACGTGCCAGAACCAGATTTTCAAGAAACTGTTCACCCGCCCGCCCCCAGGAAAATAACTGCGCATGTTTGCGACAGGCTGGCCGGTCAAGTGCCAGACATCCCAGGGCTGCGGTCCCCAAGTCTTCGGACAGCACGCCAACTGGTGCCGACCCAATCACATCCAGAGGGCCAGCGACAGGGTAGGCTGCTACCGGCAGACCGGAAGCCAGCGCTTCCAGCACCACCAGTCCGAAGGTGTCGGTGCGGCTGGGAAAAACAAATACATCAGCTGATGCATAAAGCCGCGCCAGATCGCTACCATATTGCGCACCCAGAAAATAGACATCCGGATAGCGCCGTTCCAGCATCGGGCGTTCAGGGCCGTCGCCGACGATAACTTTCTGGCCGGGCAGATTCAGGCCAAGAAATGCATCAAGGTTCTTTTCGGTCGCAACACGGCCAACATATAAAAAAACCGGACGCGAAACTGAACTTGACCCATTGCGGCTGAAAACCGGATCATCGCAACGTGCATCGGGTGTGAACAGATCCATATCCACACCGCGGCTCCATCGCTTGAGATGTGAAATGCCGTGCGCGGTCAATTCCGCCTCTACCGACTTTGTCGTAACCATCACAGCGGCTGAAGGTCTGTGAAACCAGCGCACATAGCGGTAGGCAAGATCGCGCGCGATCCCCAGGCGTGCATGAACATAATCCGGAAAGCGTGTGTGATAGGCCGTTGTGAAAACCAGCCCGCGTTTCAGACACAATGCGCGCATGGCCAGCCCGATTGGCCCTTCGGTGGCGATGTGAATGGCATCAGGCTGAAACTGATCCAATACGCTGGCCACAAACCTGAATGGCGCCAATGTCAGTCGTATGTCGGGATAGGTTGGACAGGGAATCGTCAGCCGACCTTCGGGTGTCAGAAAGCGGACCTCATGTCCCCGACGGCGCAATTCGCCAGCGGTCATTTCCAGCGTTCGGACAACACCATTGACCTGTGGGCGCCAGGCATCCGTGGCAATCAGAATGCGCAAGGTATTGGTACTTTCTTCACGCAGGCTCAAGAACAACCGGTTGGTCATTGGGCGATGGTTCGCGACTGTCTGCATCAATGCATGACTTGCCAAAGGATTGATGATCAATTTCAACCCAGCGCAGAATTTCAAGCCGACCATCAAAATGTTCAACCAGCGCTGTGCAGCTTTCAACCCAATCGCCATCATTACAATAGGTGATGCCGTCAATATCGCGGATTTCTGCGTGGTGAATATGACCGGCCACAACACCATCAACATGCTGACGGCGCGCTTCATCGGCCAAAGCCCGTTCAAAATCACCGATAAATTCAACGGCGTTTTTCACCTTCTGTTTCAGATAGGCAGAAAGCGACCAATAGGACAGGCCGAGACCGGATCGGCACCAGTTCAAAACCGTGTTCAGGTTAAGGGCGACCGTATAGGCCTGATCACCCAGAAATGCCAACCACCGGGCATAACGCACAACGCCATCAAACTGGTCGCCATGAATGATCAGCAGTTTGCGACCATCTGCCAATTGATGAATGACCTGGCTTTCAACTGCGACACCGCCAAACTGCAGGCCACCGAACTGTCGCGCGCCTTCATCATGGTTGCCCGGCACATAGGTGACCTGGGTGCCCTTGCGCGCTTTGCGCAGAATTTTCTGGACCACATCATTATGCGCCTGCGGCCAGTACCAGGA
>CAISDR010000569.1 GCA_903884125.1 uncultured bacterium | reverse complement strand
TCTATAATCCAATCCAGGGCGATCAGTTTCATCAACATGATGCGCGGCTGATTTTCGGCGGGGCCGCCAGTTTCACGCAATCCGATGGATTCCTTGGCATCGAGACCAGCAACACAATCGGCATCGATAGCCGTAATGATGCAATTCATCTAGGCTTGTACCAAACCACGCAGCGCAATTATCTCAGCACGGACCGTATTGATTCAGTGCTTGAACAAAGCGTAGGCCTCTATGTCCAAAACCGAACTCAGTGGCTGGCTAAACTTCGAACTGTTATCGGTTTGCGCGACGACGTGTTCTGGGCAAGAGATAGAGGTGACAACTCGCTGAATAGTGGAAATGCCAGCGCGGCCAGGATCAGCCCAAAGGGCAGCCTGATCCTGGGGCCCTGGGTTCAGACGGAATTTTTTCTGAGCGGTGGTCAAGGTATTCACAGCAATGACGTTCGAAGTGCAACAACAACGGTTGAGCCCAAAACATTCAACAATGATGTAAGTGGTATCTCGGGTCGGCCGCTCGATAGGTTTCCCCTTCTGGAACGTGCGGCAGGTTACGAATTGGGCTTTCGCACATCATTGATCCCGCGACTTCAATCATCAATTGCCTTCTTCAGGCTGGACCTCGCGTCCGAGCAGGTCTTTAGCGGGGATGCCGGCGACAGCGCGCCGAATGGACCAAGCACCCGACAAGGCATAGAAGTTTCAAATTTCTTTTCGCCGGTTGCTGGCATCATTATTGACGCTGACGTTGCCATTTCCAAAGCCCGGTTTCACAATCCGGTTGACGATGGAGCGACAATCGGTCGTTTTGTTGCAGGATCGCCGAATGTGGTCACGGGGGCGGGCATAGAAATCGAAAACCGGGGCCCCTGGTTTGGCGGCCTTCAATATCGGTTTTACGGTCCGAGGGCGCTGACCAATGACGGTATGATAAAATCGCCAGCGACCGTATTGTCAAACATTCGCATTGGTTACAACATTACTGAAGCCATTCAAGCACGTCTGGATATTGATAACATTGCTGACGCAAAGGCCGACGACGTATCATATTATTATGCTTCCCGATTGCTACACGAGCCGCTAAATCAGATTGGAACCGGGATAAATGACCTACACTTTCATACGACTGAACCGCGTGGTTACCGCCTAAGCCTGGTTGCGCGTTGGTAGAGGTGGTAACGGAGAAATCCGTTCCCAAAATCAACTATACACGCCATATTTGTCGGCAAAGGACAGCCAATACACCGGCTTGCAATCTTTCGGATGAAGATCTGTTGGCGACGATAGTTGTCTTGGCTACACCCATAACGATCATGAATCAGCGTTGATGAATCGCTTGCTTGATGTGTCACATTATCACCATGAGCTAAACGCTGCATTGTTTCCAGCCCATCCTGGGTTTGATCCCAAGCGTGACATAATGGTGCTGAACACGCAGTATGCAAAGACTGCCCACGCCCGAACAAAGCAACCAGCAATTCATGTTCGATGGAGAAACACGCATGCCAACTGACGTCGAGATTGTAAATATAGGGCATGCCATTCAACTTGCCGTCGCACCCGTTTTCCTGCTTACCGGTCTGGCCACTTTGCTGGGCGTGATCGCAAACCGTCTTGCCCGCGTGATCGACCGTGCCCGTGCTATTGAAGCAAACTGGCCAGCAATCGATTCTGACACACGGCGCACCGCCCTCATTGAAATGGGTCGCCTGGAGCAAAGACGCCATGCCTGCAGCTGGTCAATTAACTTCTGTACCGTCGCTGCGTTGTTGGTCTGTCTGGTAATTGTGGCCTTGTTTATGGAGCAATTGTTCAGCACCCATCTGGGCTGGTTTATTGCCAGCTTTTTCGTTGCCGCAATGGTATTGGTTGTTCTGGGGCTTTTATGGTTCCTGCGTGAAGTCTATCTGGCCACTCATATGACCGCAATCGACACGGCCCGGTTCAAATAGATTTTGGAAAAATGTGATCAACCGTTGACGACGGTTGGCTTTCTGGCAGGCTGATGGCAACTTGTGTCGGATGCCTTTGCCTCGCCAATCGGGAGTTAAAATGAACTATCGGCTAAACTGTTTCGTCGTTCTGTTCGTTCTTGCAGGTCAGACAGGTTTAATAGAACTTTCGCTGGCGTCAAAAGTTCAGGCCGCACCGCCAGAGGTCGCACCCAAGGCTGAAAAATGGGATGTGAATGCACCGGCCGGTCTGGTCACGCGCGAAATTGGTATCAAGGTCGATAGCGGCACCTGGATGAATATTGATGTCTCGCGGGATGGCAGGCTGATTGCCTTTGACCTGTTAGGCGACATCTATGTCATGCCGATTGCGGGTGGAAAGCCTGTACGTATTGCCGAAGGGCTGGCCTATGACCAGCAGCCGCGCTTTTCACCCGATGGACGGCGCATTGTATTCGTCTCGGATCGGGGCGGCGGTGACAATATCTGGGTCATGAACGTGGATGGTTCCGACAAGCGCCAGGTCACGAAGGAAGACTTCCGGCTTTTGAACCAGCCCAGCTGGAGTCCGGATGGACGTTTTATCGTCGCGAAAAAACATTTCACCACAGGCCGATCCCTTGGCACTGGGGAAGTGTGGCTCTACCACGTTTCGGGTGGTGGGGGTGTGCCGCTGGTCAAGCGCGCCAGCGAACAATTGCAAAAAGAATTGGGCGAGCCGATTTATGCGGCGGATGGAAACAGTATTTTTTACACACGCGATGTTACACCAGGGCCGGTTTTTGAATACGCACAGGATTCGAATACCAATCTGTTCGAGATCGAGCGCTATGATCTTAAAACCGGGGAAATATCAATCGCGGCAGCGGGATTTGGTGGATCGGTGCGACCGACCCCATCACCTGATGGCAGAAAGCAGGCCTTTGTCCGTCGTGAACGGGCGCGTTCCAAACTATATGTAAAAGATCTGGTCTCGGGCGAAGAACACAAGATTTATGATGCGCTTGATCAGGACGTGCAGGAAACCTGGGCAGTCAGCGGTGTCTATCCCAACATGGCATGGACACCGGATGATCAGTCGGTGGTATTCTGGGCAGGTGGCAAGATCCGGCGGGTTGATATTTCTAGTGGTGCTGAAAGCATCATTCCATTTCAGATCGACGACACACGTATTGTAATAGATGCCACCCATCCCCCAGTTGAAGTGGCGCCGGATCATTTTACGACCACCATGCCGCGATGGGCCAGTGTTTAACCAGATGGCCGCATGGTCGTATTCGAAACATTGGGAAAACTGTGGATCAAACCGGCAACGGGTGGACAGGCGCGCCGCCTTGTCAGCGATGACAGTCCGGATTTCGAACTTTTCCCTAGCTGGTCACCCGATGGCAAATCAATTGTCTTTGTCGGGTGGACTGATGCCGCACTTGGCCATCTTCGTATTGTCTCTGCCAGCGGAGGTAGTGCCCGTGATGTAATCAGCGAGCAAGGGCATTATGCCCTGCCCCGTTTTTCGCCGGACGGGCGCATGCTGGTTTATGAACGCAGGCGGGGGGGAAATCTTACTTCCAGTGGTTGGACACAGGATCCGGGCGTCTATCGCGTTGCATCTGGCGGGGGCAGGCCGGAACGCATCATGCCAGGCGGGTCGGAACCGCAGTTTGGCGCAACCAGTGACCGCGTGTTCATGGTTACGCGCGACAAGGACAAGCATCAGCTAGTCAGCACTGATCTCAATGGTCAGGCCCGGCGCGTACACGCCACCGGTGAAATGGCATTTGGCTATCGCATTTCACCCGATGGCGAAAATGTGGCCTTTCGGCAGAATTACCAGGCATTTGTCATGCCGCTTATGCCCGGCACGCAGGACGTGCCCGCCGACGAGAAGGGCGGCCCGCTGCCGGTAACGCGCCTGAGTGCCGAGGGCGCGGATTTCATCAATTGGTCCCATGGTGGAAAGCAAATTCACTGGAGCATGGGCCCAACCCTGTACACAGCTGAAACCAGCGCCCTGTACTCGCTTGCACCCGCCGGCGACGGCGTACCCAAAGATACGGTGAAGTTCAAGCCACCGGTGACCGGTCTGTCGCTATCCATTGATGTTGCTACTGACAAGCCTGTGGGTGTTGTTGCACTGGTCGGCGCGCGTATCCTGACAATGGCGACCGTGGACGGCGGCATTATCGATGATGGCGTAATCATCATCCGTGGCGACCGTATTACAGCGATTGGCACCAGGGGGCAGGTGACAATCCCGGCCGATGCCAAACGGATTGATGTTATGGGTAAGACCATCATACCGGGTCTGGTAGATGCTCATGCCCATGGACCGCAGGCGGAAAGCGATCTGATCCCGCAGCAGAACTGGTCGTCCATGGCCAATCTGGCGATGGGTACCACCACGATCCACGACCCGTCTGCACGGGCCAGCGAAATTTTCGTTGCCTCGGAATATCAGCGGGCGGGCAAAATTCTTGCCCCACGCATTTTTTCCACTGGCGAAATAATATACGGGGCGAAAGCGCCGGGACTTTTTGCAGAGATCAATAATTTCGATGACGCGCTTGCCCATGTTCGAAGGCTGAAGGCTCAGGGTGCACATAGTGTGAAAAACTATAACCAGCCACGCCGCGAACAACGACAGATGGTAGTGGCTGCAGCTCAAGCCGAAGGACTTGAGGTCGTACCCGAAGGCGGATCGCTGTACAACATGGACATCACCCTGATCCAGGATGGAAATTCCACGCTTGAACATAACCTACCGGTCGAACATTTCTATGATGATGTGGTGAGCTTCTGGTCACAGACACACACGAATTATACACCAACACTGGTTGTCACCTATGGTGGTCTGGCGGGCGATCCTTATTGGCGGGCGCATATGGATGTCCTGCACGATCCGATATTGTCAAAACACGAACCACCAGCGCTGCTGGCTGCACGAAACGCCCGCTATAGCGCAGCGCCCGAAGAAGACTACGCCGATGCCGGTAGCGCACGCGAAGCAAAAAAGCTGGTGGACAAGGGAATTCAGGTATCCATTGGCGCGCATGGCCAGCAGGCGGGACTTGGCCCTCATTGGGAGCTGTGGTCATTTGTCCGCGGTGGCTGGACCTCGATAGAAGCGCTTCGCGCCGGTACAATCATGCCTGCGACATCCCTGGGTTATGCCAAAGATGTGGGTTCGCTCGAGCCAGGCAAGCTGGCTGATCTTATCGTGCTGGACGCCGATCCGATCGGGGACATCCGCAATAGTGCAAAGATCCACTATGTGATGCTTGGCGGGCGGCTTTATGATCCGGTAACCCTAAACGAAGTCATGACGGGCAGACGGATACGGCTGCCCTATTGGTGGGAAGGGGCGGGCAATACTTTTGCGGGGCCCAGCTTCCAGACCGAGACCAGTGATCTGGATTAAAATTGAATGCCTGTTACCTGAGGTGATGGATTGTCCCGGTTTGATTGCGCAGCACTTGTCGTTGTTGATGTCCAGATAGCAATCGATGCGGATTATCACGCAGCTCAAGGGCCGCGAAACAATCCGGCTGCGGAATTGGTGATTGCAGGACTGCTTGATCTTTGGCGGTCCAAAGGCCGACCGGTGATTCATGTCCGACACGATTCAACCAGCTTGGATTCAGCTTATCGCCCCGGGCAGATCGGGAATGAATTCAAGCCCGAAGTCACACCGCAGGCCGGTGAAACCGTGCTGCCGAAACAGACAAATAATGCATTCATCGGTACTGATTTTGATGCAATGCTGCATGCACGCGGGATTAAAACATTGGTCATCACCGGTGTTGCAACGAACAATTCAGTAGAGGCAACCGTGCGTATGGCGGGAAACCTCGGATATCAAACCTTTCTGGTTGAAGACGCCTGCTTTACATTTGCGCGGGCCGACTATCGCGGACGACACAGGACCGCTGACGAGGTTCACGATATGACTTTGGCAAATCTTGATAGTGAATATTGTTCGGTGATCAGCGCAGCGTTCTTGTTTGCCAGTCGTTAAGTAAAGTTAATATTTTAAATCACCGGGCGCCAGTATATTTCCGAAGAAGTTCCGCCTCGCGCTTTTGTTCAAGAAATTCCCCGACAGGAAAAGCGTCAGAGGCCAATAGGGACAGTAAAGTTTCCTTATCACGAAATATACCAGTGATGCTTTGAACACGGCCCAAAAGAGTAGTTTGAAGTGCCTTGGTTCCTTCGGCAATATTGACAGTTTCGTGGCCCGACCAATTCTTAAATTGCGCAAGCCATTCGACTTCGGCGCGGGCCAAATAGTCAGGCGTTTCCATCTCTTCTGCAATTCCGGACCACGGCTGGCCCTTTTTCTCACACCAGGCTGCGGCATGATCACTTCCCAGTTCCCTGGCCTTTGATTTTGAAGGCAGGTACAAACCATAGTGAGAAAGATCGGGTAACCACCGATGTACCAGTATTGAAGTTTTCAAAACATGTTCGCTGGGTAATGTTGCGCGGGCAAAGCAATCCAGAATATTTGTGATTGCCTTATTGTTCTTTGAACTAGCCAATATTACAGGCGGCTCGCCATTTTCCGCGCATGCGCTTTGCACCTATAATGATGCCGCCGCACTTTGAATGAAGGTGGTCTTTCCTGTGCCTGGTGGACCATTAACCGCGATGATCTCTCCTTCATTGATCGCCAGCGTTGCCTCTAATGCCATTCTCTGACTGACATTAAGTGCAAAGTTGCCGTCAACCTGGCCCAGATGCCGTGACACAGTGGGCAGGGCCGCATTCTGCGCCGAAATGATTTCACGTGGCGGCAGGGCTTTGACCAAATGATCTAATAAAATTGGAGCAGGTCCGTTGTTATAGATCAGGATACCGAGCGAAGCCCTAATGGCCTTGGTAGCATCTATTTGGGGGGCAAATGCTGTTATAAACGACCCCAAATTGACGTGCCGGTCGGGGGACCAATTTTTCGGATCGTTGCCAAAAATCGCGACAAACATATTTGTCGCATAGGCCTAAACCTCGCCCCATTCCATGCTCTGTTCATTAATTGGGTTTTTCGAAATATAGGTATCGACAGCTTCAACAGAAGTGAATGTCGCGCTGTCTGAGGTCAAAGGTGCCATGACAGCCCTATCCACAAATGGCAATTTAATGGGGTGAAGTATGCTGTCTCGATCACTCGTGGCGTTGAGCCACATCGGTGCACGCGCTTTTTCCAGAGTAGAAAATGAAACCGAATGTTCCACCTCGGGTTCCAAAATCTGAAAAGCGATAATTACGCTGGTGCGCGTTACTTTTGCCCGATTGTCCTTTGGTTGGGCAACTTCTGCTGCACGCCAGATATCGTCAAGCGCATCACCATGAATGTGACCAGCGGCAAGATAGTTTGTTTAACTGATCATATGGGTATATGTCGGGATTCAAGTCGCGTGCCCAGCTGACACCTCAATATCTCCAGCTTGTCAGATCGGCACCCTTTGGTGCTGTCGCATCGATGCGTTTTAAAATCCGGTCGAGATACATCGTGTAATAATGCAGACGTGAATAGGCATTTGGTGCCTTGTGGTCACCGTTCCAGCAATGTTCGTCCCGTGCACCGTAGTCCACTTCGGCTTCGGGATCGGGATTTTTCAGATCGGCCAGCGTTTCTTCGCCCAGATAGACTGCATCATTCAGGAAATAATTATCGAAGGTCCCAACGTAAAGATGGATCTTGCCCGTAAGCTTTGGTCCCAGCGTTTTCCAGTCGCGGCGAAGGATCGACATTAGATCGTAATGTTCCTTCCAATATTCGGCGACCTTGTGGTCGATCCTGCCTGTGACCTTGTCAAAGATCGGGGCTGGATAGCCATCAGCACCGACCGGTCCATAGACCGCCTGCCAGATGTCATACTGATCCCCGGACCGTCCATGATCGCCCAGCGCCAGTTCATATCGATTGGTATCGCGCTGGGTGGATAGTGTTTCGCCAAGATAATTCCGGAATGCCGGACGTTCTTCGCTGTGATGGGGTCCGCGCAGGCTATAGGCGTTTTCATCCTTATACAGGTTGATCAGCGTATAGGCACGAAAATCAATCGGATCAGGGCAGGCGGCAAAGGCGCCGTTATAGTCATCCGGGTAGAAAATCTGGGTCGCCAATGCCTCCCAGCCGCCGGTTGATCCGCCATAGGTAAAGCGCGCCCAACCCTGACCGATCCCCCGGAACCCCATTTCTATCGCCGGCAGCAGTTCGTGATTGATGGCATCACCATAAGGGCCCAGATTGGCGGAATTGACCGCGTAACTGTCATCATAATAGGGATTGGCATGATCAATCGATACCACAAGGAAACGCGGGAATCCGGGCGAAATCCATTGCTGATAATTCTTGTACCCTTCCTCCTGCACGATGCGATTGTAGCCTGCCAGATGAAAGCGTTCTGAATAGTCCGGCTTCAGATCAGGATCGGGTG
>CAISDR010000568.1 GCA_903884125.1 uncultured bacterium | reverse complement strand
CCACAGATTGGCCATAGGCAGATGCAGCCTGAAGCGATGCTGCAAGCAACGCTGCCGGAACCAGGGCAGGAACAAGCCCATGGGCCAGAATCATCAGACATCTCCACCACATTGTCCGGCAATCTGACCCCGAATAGATTAAAACTCTATGATCGTAGTCACAGATTACGGGGTTTTGATCTTGCCAAGGTGAATGTTTCGCCGGAATAGGCGTCAGTCCCGCAGGATTTTTGATAAAAACTGACTGGCGCGCTCGCTGCGGGTATTTTCAAAGAAATCAGTTTTCGATGCGTCTTCGACGATTTCGCCGCGATCCATGAAGATGACGCGGTCGGCAACCTTGCGGGCAAAACCCATTTCATGGGTCACCACCATCATCGTCATGCCGTCTTTGGCCAGCGCGATCATCACATCCAGCACTTCGTTAACCATCTCGGGGTCGAGGGCCGATGTTGGCTCATCAAACAGCATGGCAATCGGGTCCATGGCCAGCGCGCGGGCAATGGCAACACGCTGCTGCTGTCCGCCGGACAACTGACCAGGAAATTTATTGGCATGTGCGGCCAGGCCCACACGTTCCAGAAGTTTTAGCGCCTTGGTATGCGATTCATCTTCCGATCTGTTCAGCACCTTTATCTGTGCCAGCATCAGATTGCGCATCACGCTCAGATGCGGGAAAAGTTCAAACTGCTGGAACACCATACCTACACGCGCACGCAATTTCGTCAGATCGGTTTTGGGATCGCCCACTGAAATGCCGTCGACCACAATCTCGCCTGATTGAAAAGGTTCAAGCCCATTCGCGCATTTGATCAGCGTTGACTTGCCAGATCCCGATGGCCCACACACCACAACCACATCGCCCTTGGCAACATTGGTCGAACATTTGTTCAAAACCTGAACCGGCCCATACCATTTCGAGACATTATTATATCGGATCATCGGCTTTACCCTTGAACTTTCCGCTAACGAGCAATCGCATAGCGGCGTTGAAGGCCGCGCACATAAACAGACGCCGCCAGCGAGATCAGGAAATAGATCAGGGCGGCGAACAGATACATTTCAACCAGTCGTCCGTCGCGATGCGCAACCTTGCTGGCGGCACCCAGAAAATCAGTAATCGACAAAACGTAAACCAGCGATGTGTCCTGAAAAAGAATGATCGTCTGGGTCAGCAAAACCGGCAACATGTTTCTGAACGCCTGAGGCAGAATGATCGAAACCATCACCTGTGTCGGGCTCAGGCCCAGTGCGGCACCCGCCGCCGTCTGGCCTTTGGGAATGGATTGAATACCCGCCCGCATGATCTCGGCAAAATAGGCTGCTTCGAACAGGGTAAACGTAAGCATGGTGGACAATACCGCGCCAACCTGTACCGGACGCGGCGCACCGGTGATCCATTGCCCCACATAAGGTACCAGAAAATAAAACCAGAAAATGATCAGCACCAGTGGCAGCGACCGGATAAGGTCGATATAGGCACCTGACAGTCTGGACAATATCCAGACACCAGACAGGCGCATGATGGCCAGCAAGGTGCCCAGCACGGTGCCGATCACAGTTGCCACAATCGTGACCAGCATCGTGAAGGACATGCCGTCCCAGAACAGATAGCCGAGCGAGGCATAGATGACACCAAAATCGAAATTGGAAAACATCGAAGCTTAAGCCTTGCCTGCTATGAAACCGGGCACCGCAACACGCCGTTCCACAACCTGCATGACACGCACGCTGATCATGTTGACAGCCAGATAAAACACGGTTGCGGCCGCAAACGCTTCAAACACCTGAAATGAAAATTCCTGCATGGCGCGTGCGCGCGCGGTGATTTCCAAAAGCCCGATGGTAAGGGCAACCGAGGTGTTTTTTGTATTGTTCAGGAATTCCGATGTCAGTGGCGGCAGGATCATGCGATAGGCCATGGGCAAAAGCACATAGCGATAGGTTTGCCCCCGCGACAGGCCCAGCGCCAGTCCGGCTGCACGCTGTCCCGGCGGCAGCGCCAGAATGCCGGCACGAACCTGTTCGGCAACCCGCGAAGACGTGTAGAACCCCAGACAGATAACCGCCGTGTAAAACGAGCCGTCAGGCAGTGCCTTGATCCATCGGCTGATATCCGTTGGCAGAGCTTCGGGCAGGACGAAATACCAGAGGAACATCTGCATCAGTAACGGAATATTGCGAAAAAGTTCCACATAACAGATGGCAAAGGCACCAATGCGTCGTCCCGGCAGTGTGCGCAGAATACCAACTGCCGAGCCCAGAACAAAAGCAATCGCAAATGAAATCAGCGCCGTCCAAAGGGTTGTAATACCCCCCTGGATCAACGTGTCCATATAGGTTCCCACACCTTCCGGCGAGGCATCAAAAAAGGCTGACCAGTTCCAGTTATAGTTCACGTGGCGCGCAGAGCCCCTGTTATACCGGTCATAATTCAGTTTCCGGCATAGGCGGCCGGATCACCACTGTCCGTGGGCTTTGCAACGACGCGCTTGAATGCGGCACTCATTGGCAGGTGCATATTGATGCTCCGGGGTGGAATTGGCGCTTCAAACCACTTGGCATAGATATGATTGATCTCACCACTCTTATACAGGTTGTTGATAACGCCATCGACCGCAGCCTTAAACGGAGGATCATCCTTACGCATCATGATCGCATAGGGTTCTATGGATAAGGCATCGGCAGATATTTCATATTCATCCGGGGTCTTTGCCCCCGCTGCCAGACCGGCCAGAACCACATCGTCCATCACAAAGGCAACAGCGCGATCCGTCTCAAGCATCAAAAAGGCTTCGGCATGATCCTTGGCAGGGATGATGGTCATGCCAAGGGCACCTTTGGTATTCAATTCGTTGATCTGTTTGATATTGGTTGTGCCCGACGTGCCGACAATGGTTTTGCCCTTTAAATCCTGAAGTGTTTTAAGTTTGGCCGACCTCTTGGAAATAAAGCGGTTGGCGGTCAGGAAAATGGTGGTTGAAAATCCCACCTGTTTTTCGCGATCCAGGTTGTTAGTGGTCGAGCCGCATTCCAGATCAATTGTGTCATTGGCCATTAAAGGAATTCGGGTTGCCGAAGTCACCGGATTATAGCGCACTTCCATCTTGGCAAGGCCCAGATCCTTTTGCAGCGCGTCGACAATTCTGGCGCAGATATCAATCGAATAACCGACAGCCTTTTGCTTTTCATCGATATATGAAAAAGGTACCGAACTTTCCCGGTACCCAAGGGTGATTGTACCGGTTTCCTTTATTTTTTTCAGCGTTCCGGTTAATGCATCCGCCGCGCGTGCATCCGGTATGATCAGGCTGGCACCCAAAGCCACCAGGCAAACTGCCCGGGACAGTGTCACAAACCGCAATCCAGAAATCATGCCAAATGCCCCCGGAGACTTGATAAATTCAGTCAGCAAACCTTAAAGGTTACCAATTCCGCCCGAAACGTCGTCCCTTCCGCCCGGCGCGCCATGAACCATGACATTTCAACAAAATCGCGCCGGGTTCAATGGTGTTGTGCATTTGGCCGCGACAGCAGGAATATTCCCTGCTCGCCGAAAAGATTGGCGCGTGTGCTGTGACCGGCAAACCGGTGGGCCTTGCCCAGACCATCAACCCACAGCGCTGTTTCAATATTGATACCGTCTTTTGTGCACAATGCTATGAAATCGTGCAATGTGCACAAATGAATGTTCTGGGTTTCATACCACGGGTCCGGCAGACGGGCTGTTTCGGGCATCGATCCATTAAAAAGAAGATTTAACCGCACCCGCCAATGGCCGAAATTTGGAAATGACACTATCGCATGTCGCCCAATCCGCAACAGATCATCCAAAACATTTCTTGGCCGGTGGGTTGCCTGTAAGGTCTGGGACAGGATGACAAAATCAAACCCCTGGGTCGGATAATCCTTAAGATCGGTATCTGCATCACCCTGTACGACAGAAAGCCCCTGCGCCACGCAGGAATTCACACCCGCCTGGCTGAGTTCTATGCCCCGTCCGTCAGTGCCTTTTGCAGCACCCAGATAACGCAGCAGCGCGCCATCGCCGCAGCCGATATCAAGTACCCTGGCCCCAGGTGAAACCATCTCAGCAATGGCCATAAGGTCAGCGCGGATCATCATGGCAGTTTCACGCCCACCTGATCAGCTGCCGCATTCAAAAACCCTGACAGCACACGAAACATTTCAGGTTCGTAAAGCAGAAATGCGTCATGACCCTTGTCAGAGTCGATTTCAACAAAACTGACATTGGCAGCTGCCGCAATCAGCGCATGAACCACCGGGCGCCCTTCGCGGCTGGGAAACAGCCAGTCGCTGGTGAATGATACGACACAAAACCGCGTAGGTGTTCCGGCGAATGCCTTTGACAAAACCCCGCCGTGATCAGCCGCCAGATCAAAATAATCCATGGCGCGGGTAATATAGAGATAAGAATTAGCATCGAACCGGTCGACAAAATTCATCCCCTGATGGCGCAGATAACTTTCAACCTGAAAATCCGCATCAAAACCAAACCCAAGACTTTCCCGATCCTGAAGGTTGCGACCGAATTTCCGGTGCAGGGCCGGTTCAGACAGATACGTGATATGAGCTGCCATGCGGGCAACGGCCAACCCCTTGCGCGGCAAGGTGCCATGGCGCTGGTAATCACCATTATGCCAGTCCGGATCAGCCATGATCGCCTGGCGCCCGACTTCGTGAAACGCGATGTTCTGAGCAGAATGGCGGGCGGCGGTGGCTATCGGGATTGCGGCATGAACCCTATGGGGGAATTGTGATGCCCATTGCAAAACCTGCATGCCACCCATGGACCCGCCGATCACCGCCAGCAACCGCCCTATGCCCAGATCATCCATCAGCAAAGCCTGCGCGCGGACCATATCGGCAATGGTGATCACCGGGAATTTCAGGCCATAAGGATCACCCGTTACCGGGTCAGGGTCTGATGGACCGGTCGACCCCATGCATCCGCCAATCACATTCGAACAGATCACGAAATAGCGGTCAGTATCGACCGGCTTTCCGGGCCCCACCATCTGCGTCCACCAGCCGGGCTTGCCGGTGATTGGGTTATCTGATGCCACATATTGATCCAACGACAGGGCGTGACAGACCAAAATTGCATTGGTGCGTTCGCTATTCAGACGACCATAGGTCCGAAAGGCAATCGATACCGGTGCCAATGACACCCCACCATCCAGCACCAGCGCCCGATCCGGGCCAAAGACCCGGATCCCGCCCAAAGCGGGGTCACAGCCCACCTGCGCGGGCGGTGCAGCGGGCGAACTGGAAGCCGGGTAGTGCAGCATTTCAGACATATTGGGCGAAAAACCGATGTGCTGGAGAGCCTCAGACAGGCCGGGGGAGATCACACCATCTAATAAGGGAATACAGCCGTCATGTGTCAACCCGCCACATCCTAAGGTCTTTTGGGGCACACCTGCACATTGTGAAGGGAACAAAGCGCGTGTATAGCCGATGGCGGCGGCAGTATGTGTTGTCTGGGTCGTAGGGGGAATCATGGCCAAGAAGGGCCCATCGCTTGAAAATCTGCGCGGCAAGATCGATGAGATCGATGCCAAACTGCACGCCCTGCTGATGGCGCGGGCGGCTCTGTCTGCGGATATCGCCAGGGCCAAGGCTGCGGACCTGGCGAACCAGCCATTAAACCCGTTACTGCCTGTGCGCGCCGCCCGTGAAGCGCAGGTAATGAATGCTTTGATCCAGCGCCATTCCGGGCCGATGCCAAAAGCCAGCCTGCTACGTATCTGGCGGGAAATCATCGGCGCGTCGGCAAATCTGCAGTCGCCCATGCGCATAGTCGTTGCAGCCTTACGCGATCCCGTAACAGCCTTTGATGCTGCCCGTGGCTTATATGGCATGGCAGCGCCACTGACACTGGCCGAAAGCCCACGCCAGGTTCTGCGCGCGCTGGCTACTGGCAGCGCCCAACTGGGCGTTCTGCCCGCACCCGGCCAGCAGGATGCATCCAACTGGTGGACGTCACTGGTAGATGCGCCCTTTGGCGCGCGCATTATTGCGCGCTTGCCGTTTCTGAGCACTGCTGACGGTCAGGCAGATGCAGAACGTTTTGTTGTTCTTGCCCAGGCACCGGCCGAGCCATCGGGTGATGATTTTTCTTATCTTGGTCTGTTATGCCGGAATAAATTGTCCAGCGACGGATTGGCCGCAAAATTTAGTCAGATTGGCCTGACCGGGCATCGACTTGCCATGATCAATGGCGAAAATGGTGCAGCCTATCATCTGGCAGAGGTCGACGGATTTTTAACGGGCGATGACCCAAGGCTTGTGGAATTACAGGCAAATATGGGACCGGAACTGATTTCCGCAGTGGCGTTGGGGTCTTGCCCGGCTGATATCTCGACCACCGACGGGCCTGTTTGATTCGAGCCGCTTTGACAAAATGTAACTGGAACCCTTTTCCATGACCCAATCTTCACGTGAAAAAAATAACGGCCCTTTACCGCGTCAGGGTATTGGCGCCATAGCCCCTTACATCCCCGGGCGGACGAAGGCTGAACCGGGCATTAAAATCATCAAGCTGTCCTCGAATGAGGCAGCACTTGGCCCAAGCCCAAAGGCGATTGCCGCCTATCATGCGATGGGTGATCAATTATATCGCTATCCCGATGGTGATGCTGGCAGCCTGCGCCATGCCATCGGCAAGCGCTTTGGACTTAACCCGGAACGGATTATCTGCGGTGCCGGATCGGACGAACTGCTGACATTGCTGACGCAATGTTATGTCAATCCGGGTGATGATGTGGTGATGAGCCGCCATGGCTTTCTGGTCTATGAAATTGCCACCCAGGCGGCAGGCGGCCAAATCATCAAAGTGCCAGAATCCGACCTGCGCGCCGATGTGGATGCGATCCTTGCCCACATCACACCAAAGACCAGGATTGTCTTTATCGCCAATCCAAACAACCCTACGGGCACCTATCTTACCCAGGCTGAAATGCGCCGTCTGCATGCGGGTATTCCATCCCATGTCCTGCTGGTCGTTGATGCCGCTTACGCGGAATTTGTCCGCCGTAACGATTATGACGCCGGGATTGAACTGGTATCAGGCGCTGACAATGTGGTTATGACCCGCACGTTTTC
This sequence comes from uncultured bacterium, assembly GCA_903884125.1. Classification (GTDB taxonomy): domain Bacteria; phylum Pseudomonadota; class Alphaproteobacteria; order CAISDR01; family CAISDR01; genus CAISDR01. The sequence continues at coordinate 2,082 of CAISDR010000568.1, read as the reverse complement.
AAAAGTGTTTGGTCTGGCCGGGCTTCGGATTGGTTGGGCGTTCGGGCCTGAAAGTGTCATCAGCACGCTGCACCGCGTGCGCGGACCCTTTAACGCATCCATTCCAGCCCAGGCTGCTGCGATTGCAGCCCTGGATGACAGGGAATTTCTTGAGCGCGGAATTGCACATAATCTGCACTGGCTGGACTGGGTGTCTGCACAGGTTTCAGCTTTGGGCCTGAAAGTCGTGCCATCGGTTGGCAATTTTATCCTGGTTGAATTTCCTGATCGTGCGGGCCATCGCGCTGGCGAGGTCGAAGCAGCGCTGGCCGCACGCGGTATCCTTGTACGCGCCGTCAAGGCTTATGGTCTGGACTCCTATTTGCGCTTTACCATCGGGCTTGAAGATGAAAATCATGCGCTGGTCACAGCGCTGAGACTGATCCTGGAAAAAGATCATGTCTGATGCACCCATCATCAGAAAATTGAGCCTGATCGGGCTTGGCCTGCTTGGTTCTTCCATCGCCCATGCCGCCAGACGTTCTGGACAGGTTGGTACCATTCATGGATTTGATGCATCAACCGAGCACCGTCGGATTGCCGCAGAAATAAATCTGGTTGATCAGGTGGCACAAACCGCACGCGAAGCGGTGGCCGATGCCGATCTGGTGATTTTATGTACGCCCCATGGGGCATTAAAATCATTGGCTGCCGAAATATGTCCGCATCTGATGCAAGGTGCGATTTTGAGCGATGTGGGTTCGGTCAAATCAGCGGTTGTCACTGACCTATCGCCATTTGTACCCGCCCACGCCCATCTGATCCCCGGTCATCCAATTGCGGGCACCGAACAATCGGGACCGCGTGCCGGGTTTGCAACGCTGTTTGACAATCGCTGGTGCATTCTGACCCCGCCGGAAAATGCCGACAAACAGGCGGTCGATACGCTAACCCGATTTTGGCAGGCGCTGGGTTCGAATGTGGAATTGATGGATGCACGCCACCATGATTTGGTTTTGGCCATTACCAGTCATTTGCCGCATCTGATCGCCTATAACATCGTTGGCACGGCGGCTGATCTAGAGACGGTCACGCAGTCTGAAGTCATAAAATATTCCGCCGGTGGCTTTCGCGACTTTACCCGCATTGCCGCATCCGATCCCACCATGTGGCGGGATGTATTTTTAAACAACCGTGAAGCGGTGCTGGAAATGCTGGGGCGGTTTACCGAGGACCTGATTTCCCTGCAACGGGCGATCCGGTGGGGCGAGGGTGATACATTATTCGATCTGTTCACCCGCACCCGCGCCATCCGGCGCTCGATCATTGATGCAGGACAGGACAGTTCAGCCCCGGATTTCGGGCGGCGCCCTAAAGCGGACTGATCGGCCCAGCTGGTTTTGCACCGACGATCTCGATGGGCTCATCAATAAAACTGCGATAGGCCGGATCTTCGATTTCGACGACCCAAAGATCAGGATCGCGTGCCAGCCTGCGGGCGATATCATCTGCAATTTCGCGATCAGGCCTGGGATCTGCGCCCGATACCATCAGCCAGCGTCGTGTGCCGTCCGGGCCAGTTGCTGGCACCAGCAATCGGCTGTTACCTGACATGCCATTTAGCACAATGGCAACCGCACCGGCATCTTCATCACCCTTGCGGGTCAGATAGGCCTGCGCCCCTTCGACTGCCACGCGCCGGATCAATGCCCTGACCCAAAATCCGGATTTCAGGCGCGGCGGCATTGTCATCAAGGACGCCCGACGCTGATCGGCCAACCCGCCTTGTCTTTGCCTTCCAGCCTTCTGTTTTTTTCGTTCAGGACAAGATTCATTTCGGGCTGATCAGGAAATATCAGGGTAATGCGCGACTGCTTTGCATCCGCGCACGTCCAGCGTCCGCTTTGTCCCCTGTCTGAAATAGCCACACCATCTGCGCCCATTGTGACTTTTGCACCATCTGTCCAAAGCCAGTGGCCGATAACGCCATTGCACGGCGTGGATAAGGAAGGCGTTGGTACAGGCGCTGTATCATTCAATTTCTTGAACGCCGCGTGATCTTTATAGGCGACCATCAGTCTTTTACTGGCATCATGGACATTT
>CAISDR010000567.1 GCA_903884125.1 uncultured bacterium | reverse complement strand
TGATAAACGCGGGCGGCGTCAAGAACCGGCGTGGCACCGGATGCAGATACAACCGCCCGTTCATTGGGCCAGCCATCACGCGGGGCAACCAGCCGTAAATCAACCAGTCCAAAATTATACATGGCACGTGCCACGGTGCCGATGTTTTCGCCCATTTGAGGTTGAACCAGAATGATGGCAGGGCCACCACGCATGGATATTTGAGACGTGTCAGTTCCAGCCATGAACTTTTTGCCTAACGCGCGATACGTTCGCTGATGAAAAAGGCTGGTCCGCGCAGGCAAAAACCAAACACACACACCGCCACCGTGGCACTGCCATGCCAGATGAGAACCATCAGAGCAGTATCAAGATCATGAAACAGGGTCAGCACGGCACTCGATAGTGTTGCAACCGACAGACCGGCGCAAAGGATAACGGCACCGGGACGGATTCGACCGGCATGTCGCAGCATGAACACCATTGGCAGCGCCATCAGAAAGCTTGTTTCCAGAATATAGCCGAAGCAATGCCAGGATGTGCCAAAACTGAGCCCTTCAGGCCCCATATGCACGAAATCCATGTAACAGCCACCGCCAAGCGTCAGCAGCCATGACCCAAGAAACGGCAGCGGCAGCACAGCCCAGCGATCATCACGGTCCGGTTGCACCAGCATAAAGGCGGAATAGGCCCCCACCAGTCCGGTGACGGCTGAAGTCCAGAATTCAAGCTGGTAGCGCAATGTGGGCCATAACTGGTCGATGTCTGAACGCAAACCGTGGAAATAGATCGAACTACCCGCAATCGATCCGGCCAGTGCCAGCCAGATCAGATACCGCCACCAGGGTGACAGCAGACGTCCTGCCGGTCCGGTGGCTGCCGACAGGCTTTGAATAAGGTCCTCGGTCGACCGGATGGAGCCAATGTCACTCATTTTTCGTCCTCGAACCGGGCACGCAATGCCTTGAGCGCCCGGTGGATCGCTACTTTTAAAGATCCGACCGATTGCCCGGATGCCGCAGCGGCTTCGTTCAGATCCATACCCTGAATATTTACCAGTTCAACTGCCCGGCGCTGACCTTCAGGAAGATCCCCCAGTGCACGGGCAATATCCCGGTTCAACAGCGCATCCGGATATACGTTCGCTGGCACCGCATTAAAAGTTTCATGTTCCGGCCCCAAAGCATCTTCACGGGGGCCCCGCCTTTGCAGCTTTCGACACAGGTCAAGGACACGACGGTCGGCGATGGTTGCCAGCCAAGGCCCAAAAGGTCGTGTCGGATCATAGGTTTGGCGAACGGAATGGATGGTCAGCAGTACATCCTGCACCGCGTCTTCAATGTCGGTCGGATTACGAAGCCGCCGGCGCGCGATTTGCCGCAGATAGGGCGTTACCTCGACCAGCAGCCGGTGATAGGCATGCCGGTCCCCATCCTGGGCCGCAGCCATCAGGCCGGACCAGTCCGATTTCAGCTCTGTGCTGTGTTCCCCCATAAACGATGTGCCTAGCAAAAATTTTATAAAATTGCGAACTCGTGCGTAACCTTTGCCCAGAACCCACCGAAACGCCATAGTACCTGCGGGAACAAAGCCCAGGTTACATAATGGCATATTTGGAGAACGATGATGACAAAGATGACAAACGCGGCAACCGCACTTGCAGTAGCTGGCGCACTGTTCACCGGCTTGACCCTTGCACAGACCGCATCCGCACAGGACGCAAAAGCCGAAAAGTGTTTTGGCATTGCAAAAAAGGCGGAAAATGATTGCAAGGCAGGTCCGGGCACCAGCTGCGCAGGCACGTCGACCATGGATTACCAGGGCAACTCCTGGAAGCATGTTGCCGCTGGCACCTGCCTGAAAATGGGTGGCACGCTGGAGCCGCATGAAGGCAACGCAATGCCCAAGGCAAAGAACTGATTACCAGGCAATTCTGTAAATCAGGGGCGGATTATCGCGGCAGCGCATATCCGCCCTTTTTTCAATCCGAAATCAGGACGCCATTTGGTCATGACCATTTCCGCGCATACAGGCATTGGCCTAAAGCCCATGCATTGGCAGGATATTATCAGCGGGCAGGTTGTTCCGGCCTGGGTTGAAATTCACGCCGAGAATTATTTCGCGGCCGCGGGCCAGCACCATCGCGCCCTAAGCGCGATTGCGGAAATCTGTCCGATATCCGTCCATGGCGTCGGCCTGTCCCTGGGTTCGGCTCAGGGCATTGATTCAGATCACCTTGAACAACTGGCTGAAGTTGTTGCGCGCTATCAACCGGCGCTGGTATCTGAACATCTGGCATGGAATGCCGTCGATGACCTGCGACTGCCGGATCTTTTACCAATACGATACGATCCGACCAGCCTTGATATTGTCGGGCGCAATATTGAACGCACGCAAAATCGGCTTGGACGGGAAATCCTGATCGAGACACCGTCCAGATATGACTGTCTGGGACAGGACCCGCTGGAAGAAGCCGAATTTATCTGCAGCCTTGTATCCAGAACCGGATGCGGCATCCTGCTTGATGTCAACAATATCTAT
>CAISDR010000566.1 GCA_903884125.1 uncultured bacterium | reverse complement strand
TTGCAGCCGTGGTCGATGAGCAGATCATCTCTGAATATGACGTGATCCAGCGCCTGCGTCTGATTGTGGCCACCACCGGACTGCGGGTGACCAAGGATACGCTGCCACAGATCCGCCCACAGGTGATCAACCAGCTGGTCGATGAGAAGCTGCAGATTGCCGAAGCCAACAAGCAGAATGTGAATGCACAGGAAGGCGAAGTTGACGAACGTATTGACCAGATCGCCCGGGCCACAAATCGGTCCAAGCAGGAAATTCTGTCAGTGCTGACGGCCAATAATATCGACGCATCGACGTTGATCGCGCAGTTACAGGCCCAGATCATGTGGGAAAAGCTGGTGGTACGACGCTTTTTTGCCCAGTCTGCCGTGAGCGAGGAAGATGTCGCAGCCCAGATGAACCGCCTGAAGGAATCTGCCGGCAAGCCCGAATTGCAGGTCGGTGAAATTTTCCTGTCCGTTGACAATCCCAGTTCAATTGACGACGTCCGGTCCCGTGCCCTGCGTATTGTCAGCGACCTGCGACAGGGCGCACCGTTTGATGCCGTTGCCAGTCAGTTCAGCCAGTCTGCATCAGCAGCCGCCGGCGGCGACCTTGGTTGGGTGCAGCAGGCCACGCTGTCACCGGAAATCGCTGCCGCATTGGACAAGATGGAAGTAGGCGCGATTTCTGATCCAATCCCGGTTGCTGCCGGATTTTATATTTTGGGCCTGCGCAACAAACGCATGGCGATGGATGCTGACCCTAATGACACGCGGTTGGAATTCCGCCACGTGGTCTTTCCGGCAGCAAAGAATGCACCGCTGGCCACCATCTCAACCGCTCGGCTTCATGCGGAAAAATTTTCTGATGCCGTGACCGGTTGCGATGGCGTATTGCAGGCTGCGGCATCCAATGGCGGTCAGGTGGTGGGGGATGTCGTACGAATTCGCGCTGGCGATATGCCGCCTGCGGTTCGCATGGCCGTGATGTCAGCGGAAGTAAGCAAGGCGTCAAAGCCAGTGCAGCTGGACAATGGCTTTCATGTTTTTGCGATCTGCGCAAAACAGGCAAGCAGCGTCGGTGGCATGCCCTCGCGCGAGGAAGTTGAAATGCGTCTGCGTGATGCCCAATTGCAGCTGAAGGCGCGCCGATATCTGCGCGATCTGCGCCGCGATGCCACCATCGATATAAAGTGACAGGCATAGCCCGATGAAGGATGCGGCGCCTAAAGCAAGTCGGGCGCCCATTGCGCTAACAATGGGCGATCCGTCAGGCATAGGCCCAGAGCTGAGCGCACAGATATGGCTGAGGCGCAATCCGTCACTGCCCGTTTTTTTCATGATTGCGGACCCGGATTTGATGGCCCGCTTTGTGCCGGTTATGACAATTGACCACCCGGCTCAGGCTTTTGAACATTTTCCAACCGCGCTACCTGTACTGGCCGAAAGACTTGCTACCGATGCCATTGCCGGACGCCCGGCAACGGAAAATGGTGCAGCGATCATCAACGCCATACGGCGTGCAGTAGAATTTGCGTTGAATGGCACAGTATCGGCGATTGTCACCAATCCGATCAACAAGGCCGGGCTTTATGCAACCGGCTTTGAATTTCCGGGGCACACCGAATATCTGGGCCATCTGACAAATTCATCCCGCGCTGTGATGATGCTGGCGATCCCCGGTTTGCGGGTTATCCCGGCAACAATCCATATTCCGGTCGCGCGGGTATCAGAAGCACTTTCAACCGAAATGCTAATCGAAACCGCCAGCATTGTTGCGCGAAGCCTGCAGGTGGATTTCGGGATCCCCAGACCACGTCTGGTCATGGCCGGCCTTAATCCACATGCAGGGGAATCCGGTACGATCGGCCTTGAAGACCGGGAAATTATTCTGCCTGCCATACAGGCTTTACTCTCGCGCGGCATTGACATTTCTGGCCCTGCCCCGGCCGACAGTCTTTTCCACGCGGACGCGCGCGAACAATACGACGCCGCCATCTGCCAGTTTCATGATCAGGCATTGATCCCGATCAAGACGCTGGATTTCTATGGCGGCGTGAATGTGACTTTGGGCCTGCCGGTTATTCGGACCTCGCCCGATCATGGAACAGCATATGACATTGCAGGGCAATTGACCGCCAATGATCAGAGCCTGCGCGCGGCCATTCATATGGCCAGCGAAATGGCATCAAATCGCGAAAGGCACGCGCAACAATGAGCAGCAAGGAACGCCTGCCGCCCCTGCGCGAAGTCATCGCCAAGCACGGCCTTATGGCAAAAAAGTCATTGGGTCAGAATTTTCTGCTGGATCTTAATCTGACGGGCCGGATTGCGCGTGCGGCTGGCGCATTGGCCGATCGGCCGGTACTGGAAATCGGCCCCGGTCCGGGCGGACTGACGCGGGCGCTGCTGTCACAGGGTGCAGAAGTGATTGCGGTGGAACGCGACCCGCGATTTCTGCCTGCACTGGCGGAAATACAGGCCGCCTATCCCGGCAAGCTGACCATTGTCGAAGGTGATGCACTGGAGCTTGATGAGGCTGCACTGGTTCAGAAAATCGGGCGTGGTCCGATGCCGGTCGTAGCAAACCTGCCATATAATGTTGCGACACCGCTGGTGGTCAAATGGCTGGAATACGAACCCTGGCCACCATGGTTCGACAGCCTGACCCTGATGTTCCAGCGCGAGGTGGCAGACCGGCTGGCTGCACAGGTAGATACATCCGCCTATGGGCGCCTGTCGGTACTGGCGCAATGGCGATCAAACGTCAAACGCCTGTTTGATGTGCCACCACAGGCCTTTGTCCCGGCCCCCAAAGTCACCAGCGCCATTGTGCGGATCGAACCCCTGGCCCAGGCCAGGGCCGAGGCATCGCGCCCGGATTTGTCGCGGGTGCTGAGTGCCGCTTTCGGTCAGCGGCGCAAAATGCTGCGCCAGAGTTTGAAAGCACTGGGGGTACCGCCCGAACTGCTTTTGGAAAAAGCAGGGCTTGAGCCAACCGCACGGGCAGAAACCATCAGTCTGGATGGCTTTGCCGCGCTGGCGCGGGCCTATGGCGCATTATCGCGGGCGTGAGCGGTCATGAAACTGACTGCTGAAGCACAATCCTGGCCAATTGCAGGTACGTTCACCATCGCGCGTGGATCAAAAACCAGCGCGGATGTCGTACTGGTAACAGTCACGGCAGATGACGACCGCGGTCAGGGTGAATGCGTGCCCTACCCGCGCTATGGCGAGACGACAGAAAGTGTGCTGGCACAGATCAACCATGCACGTGCCGAAATCGAAGCTGGCATAACACCGGACAAGCTTGTCGAAACAATGCCGGCAGGTGCCGCGCGAAATGCTGTTGATGCCGCTTTGATCGATCTTGCCTGCAAGAAATCCGGTCAACGGGCCTGGCAGTATTTTGGTCTGGCGCAGCCAATGCCGAAACCAACCTGCTTTACCATCAGTCTCGACACACCGGCTGCCATGGCCGCTGCTGCGATTGCCGCACACGGACGACCCCTGCTTAAATTAAAACTGGGGCGTGATCGTGACGATGTGGCACGTGTCCGCGCCGTGCGCGATGTACTGCCCGGCGTGCGGCTGGTGGTTGATGCCAATGAAGGCTGGAGCATGGATGACCTGACCTTCATGGCACCGGCCATGGCCGCCATGGGCGTGGAAATGATCGAGCAGCCTCTGCCTGCTGGCGCAGATGATCCGCTGTCAGGTTACCGGTCGCCGGTTCCCCTGTGTGCGGACGAAAGCGCCCACGGTCTGGAATCTTTACCGCTGGTCGCCAGCCGCTATAAGGCCATCAATCTGAAACTGGACAAGACCGGGGGCCTGACCAACGCCCTGCGCGTGGCACGGGCGGCCCGCAAGGCTGAACTTTCGATCATGCTGGGTTGTATGGTCGGCACATCCTTATCCATGGCGCCTGCCACAATCCTGCTCGATTTTGCTTCTATTGTTGATCTTGACGGGCCATTGCTGCTGGCCCGTGACCGGATGCCCCAGCTGGCATTCAACAATTCTGATGTTCAACTGCCTGAGGCCGCACTCTGGGGGTAATGACGTTTAAGATGTCTGATCCATTTTCAAATTCCTATGCCGAAGCACGAGCCAAATTCCGTGCGGCGGCTGATCGCGCCCGCATGGGTATGGAAGTTTATACATCTGCCCTTCAGGGCCCGTCCGTTGATGGCAAGCCAGGACCTCTGCTTGCCTGTGATGTGGCAGGTCATCAACTGAAAGGTGCTGAGCGGGTATTGGTCCTCCAGTCAGCGACCCATGGTGTCGAAGGCTATTGCGGGTCGGCGTGTCAGACGATGTTGTTGGATTCCGGCATAATCCAGCGCCTACCGCCGGGTATGGGGCTGATGATGATCCATGCAATCAATCCCCATGGCTTTGCATATGATCGCCGCGTCACCGAAGAAAATGTGGACCTTAACCGCAACTTCGTTGATTTCGGTGGCCAGCTGCCGCGCAATGCCGATTATGATCTGCTGTCCGATGCCATCACACCTCCCGATCTTGATCCCCAGACCATTCGCCATGCCAATGACCGGTTGAAGGATTTTTCCACGCAGCGTTCTCCGGCACAGTTACAGGCTGCAATTTCACGTGGACAATATCACCACCCGGATGGAATTTATTTTGGTGGCACAAAGCCCACATGGTCCCGCCTGACGTTCGAGGGGATCATGGGCCGCATGCCGGACAGTGCAACAAAGGTTGCCTTTATTGATTTTCACACCGGACTTGGCCCGGAAGGCTATGGCGAACTGATCATCGAAGAGGAACCCGGCACCGATGCCTATGAACGCGCACGGCACTGGTACGGGACAAGTGTGAAATCAACCCTTTCGGGCGAAAGCGTCTCAGCCCAATTGGTCGGGACAATTGACGCATCCCTTGGCTGGCTTTTACGCGACCGTGAAGTGACGGCGCTTGCGCTTGAATTCGGCACGGTGTCATCAAACGAGGTTTTCGCCGCCCTGCGCGCCGATAACTGGCTGAGCATACATGGTCGCCCGGATGCGCCGGAAGCCGCCGAAATAAAGGCAAGAATTCGCGCTGCCTTCTACGTTGAAACCGACCGATGGAAATCAGCAATCCTGACCCGTGCGCGCGAAGTGGTCGATCAGGCGATAGCAGGGATTGGCACCTAGATGCCCAGCCGGTGCAACAGACTGTTCCAGAAGTACCGACCTGGAAAGTGCGTTTTTGTCCATGCCAGCGCACGCTGTGTCATGGCCTGTCGCTGATCATCGTGGCGCTGCATATACTGACAAAGCGCTGCAAACTGGTGAATATTTGCAAAGGGCAGATAATGCACCCATGGCAGATAAAGCCCATCGAGATCTGATCCGGATTCTTCAAGCAGCACTGCCCCGGAATATATGATCTCAAAAACACGGGCGGTCACGATGCGTTGATTGGTACTGATCACGCCATTGTTGAAGATCATCTTTGATTGCGCCATCCGCCGCCGGTAATCCTCAACCGACAGTGCCTGTCCGCTTGACCGGTCATGTATCAGATAAAAGCCGGGAAACCCAAGACCCTCCATCAGCTTTGCGTAATATTCACGCCCGCGATTGAGACTGCCGATCATGCACAGGTCGATAGCTTTTTCCCCGTCGACCAGTGGTGCAAACATTTCTGCCTCAAATGGCAGGCCGGGCCAGTAAAGCGCCTTGTCGGCAAAGGGAGAGGATTCTACATGGCTGGTGCGTCGATTCAGATAGACCAGCAAATCCGCCTCGCCAGCCCAGTAATCAAAAACATTGGCCTTGCGATCATAAAGATCGGGGATGGTCACAACCAGTTTTAACCCGCGTTGTGCACGGTTTGAAAAAAAGGCCGGTTCAATTGTGCCGGGATGGCCCATAAAATTCCCATCCATCAGGACAATATCCGGCCTGATTTTATCAATTTCCCGATCAAGTATCGCTGTCCCTGCTCCAACTTGTTTGTACATGCCCTACTACACCTTCCTCCCACTTCTCTACGGCCCCTTTAGAACGGTAGTTATGTACAGTAACATCATCCCCAGGTAATGCTACGGGAGCCGAAACTAAGTACCCCAGGTTTTCTTTTTTCTTTGCTGCTTTGTAGGCCATGCTATTCGTCTTTTAAAAAGTCCGATAAAAAATTATTCTCTTTCGGGTCTGGAATAATACACCCTTTATCTGCAAAATGCGCCTGTAGCTTTTCTACAAACTCATTAAATTCCTTCGTGTTTAGTTTGCTGGTAGATTTGCCTACAAAGGTTATCACCTCCTGGCCCAGCATGTTTTCTACTTTAGGCTGGTATTCCAGTATGTTCCTAAGTACATACACATGAATAGCATCCTTGCTTACCGTCTCCCCTTGTGTCTCACTGTACCATGCCGCTATAGTGGTGTAAGCTACTCCCCACATATACCTGTTCTGTGCTAGTGATCTCTGGTAGCGTAATATTCTGAATGATATTTCCAGACGCTTGCCAAACATACCAGCCAACTTGAATAACCGTACCATTGCTGCACCGAATGTTAATTGCAGCACTAGCCCGTACTCCGGTGTGTCTAGTAACTCACCGACTTCTGTAAATTCTTTCTTGTATATGTCGTTATCGTCTTTCATAAAATAAAAAAGGGGTGCGAAGCACTAGCCCCGCACCCCCTACAAGCTGTTATTAATCAAGCTCACCCATGCCGTCTGCATTAGCGCCCTTCTTTACTTCCGCTTCCGCATCATCCAGCAGGCTACGCCCTTTCTTTGTGTCCTTCTTAGTTTCTGCTCCTGTTTTAGTACCGCCTGCCGTGCCTCTTGGATTTGGCTTAGCCCCTTCCGGCTTCGGCCTCGGTGAAGCTCCTGCCGCTGCACCTCCGGTACGTGGGTTAGCTGCTGGTGTAGATGAAGCCGCTGGCTTAGTGTCCGTACCTGCTGCTGGCTTAGCTCCCGCTACAGGTTTAGCATCTGTTATTATGTCTTCACCGTAAAAGTAGTTACGAATAACAGAGCGCAAATGTGCATCAGAGCGCTTCATATCCTTAATGTATTTCAACACATCAGGGAAACGATCACCCTCGTAGTACTTGTCCTCCATTTCGGTCTGTTGGTTCCAGCCAATAGCGGAGTACTCCGTATCAATACCGCTGCCCTTCTTTACAAGTATCAGGTTCCATCCTTTCTTACGATCAGCGATACCCATTACTGTGTTATTCTGGTACAGTTTGTTTGTGACAATAGCGTGTATGTCATTCATCAGAGTGTTCTTACATACCAGTATCTTTCCGGCATCGTCTATCACTTTGATACTTTCAATAGCGCTCTCATCAGCGGTCATTTTTACGTCAAGGAAATAGCCTGGGATAAGTGGGCGCGTCTCTTTCTTTACCACTTTCATTTTGTTACTTACTGCCTCGGCTAAGGCTATCAGTTCTTCATCACCGCTCTCTACAGCGGCCTGGATTTCGGCACCTATTACATCGTCACCGCCAAAGGTTTCATTGGACTGGTAGAATTTACCTTTAATCCAGTAGCCTACTTGGTCTACGTAATACTGTCCCCCCATCCCTTCGGTAGGTTCCGCTATACGGAAGTCGCTACCTTCTTCTTTCAGGCTCTTTGAGTAGAACAGAATACCGTCCCCTCCACCTGCTCTGTTTGCGATTGTCTTTGACTGCTCCCGCAGTTTCTTCATGTCTAATCCGGCCATGATCTTGTGTTTTTTAAAGTGTTTAAGAAATGCCTATAGCTAACATAGCCTATGGCTGTTTTGAAATGTAAAGTTATAAATAATTTTGTTAGTAAACAAATTTTTAGAAATAAAGTTACTTTAGATGCAGCTAAACAAATTGGTAAAATGATACTTCAATAATGTTTTATAGTGCGTCTCTTTATCACCGCTCTGGGTTATACGTACTCCGGCCCATATCATTGAGCTTACTTGTCTGGCTTCTATACCCATGTGTACTGCCTGACCTCTGCACCAGCTTTCTATTTCATTGTACTGCTTAGTAGTTGGGCTACCATTCTTCTCTACTTTATCTCCGGTCTGCGCCCCCTTATTTTTAGACTTCACCATGCGCTTACTCTCCAAACCAAAAGCACGCATCAGCCATATATCAACTACTACAGCGTCCTTATCACCACTCATGGCCCTGGCAAAGGAATTTATCTTACGTCCTGATAGCTCACGGCCTGCGCGTATATGCTCTAGCTGGGTCTGTATGTTTGGCAGATAGCTACCTACTGGCAAATTATTTTCTATCTCATACAGTGCCTTTCTGAATAGCGTAATATTACTCTTTAGACTTGTATTTATGGAAGTAGCTGCAAATAGTTTACAAACTAGATGCAGCTTTTCCTTTCCGAATATTTCTTCAAATACCTCCTGGCAGTCCTGGTACCAGTT
>CAISDR010000565.1 GCA_903884125.1 uncultured bacterium | reverse complement strand
CACAGGAAGGCGCATGATGTTTCCCAACCAAACGACTCTTGCCCAGCAGTTTGTGAATTTCGTCTGCACCGCGCTGCCGGCGAGGACGCTGCGGCAATTGCACCAGATTCACCTCGTCAATCGCGGCAACGTGCTGGGATTACCCACGCCCGTCGGCAATGGCGCTGAAGGCGTCTTCGAATGTGGGGCAGGGCAATGGTGTCAGATCCGGAAAGCGCTGCTGACAGGCAATATGCGAATTGGCCCCGAATTCACCCTGAAAGGCGATGGCGGCAGATTTGGATGGCATCTCGGTCATGGGAAGTTGTCGGGACCTTTGCTGGGATCAAGCAGGGCACGCGCACGCGCCAGATCGGCGGGAGTATCGACACCCAGTGGAACCGAGTCAACGCGCGCCACACCAATCGACATGCCCGCTTCCAGCGCGCGCAGTTGTTCCAGTCGTTCGCGCAGTTCCAGTTGCGATGGGGCCAGCGATATAAACCGCCGCAGCGCTTCCGGGCGATAGGCATAAAGACCGATATGATGGAACAGCGGACCATCGCCGGATGGCGCGCGCGCGCGGGTGAAATATAACGCGCGGCCAAAGGCACCACCCGGCCCCCAGGCGACAATCGCCTTGACCACGTTTGGATTGTCTTCTTCATCGCGTGCTGCGTGGGCTGCGGCGGTTGAGATATCCATTGTATCGCCAAGGGCTGCCAGTGTTGCCTTGATTGTTTCCGGTTCAAGGACCGGCAGGTCACCCTGGATATTCACGATGGCGCGCGCCTTTGCCTGCGGATCAACCTTCTGCCAGGCTTCGTAAACCCGGTCAGAGCCCGATGGGTGGTCGGGATCGGTCAGGATCGCCTGACCGCCAGCGCGGGTTATGACCTCGGCAATCTCGGCCTCGGCCGCTGCAACCACCACCGGGCCGATATTGGCTTCCATGGCCCGCTTCCAGACCTGAACGATCATGGGCAGGCCACAGATATCAGCCAGTGGTTTGCCGGGAAGTCGGGTTGATGCCATGCGCGCCGGGATGATGATCAGGGCCGGGGCGGTTTCAAGATTTTGCGATATCATGCCACTTGCTTCTTTGGTCCGGTTTGGGTGGGCATGGCAGATTGCGACCGACTGCCGCAGCGCAATGCCCGCATAACTTAGGCTTTACCCCTTTGCCGGTCTAATCCGGGCCCTTTGCAGCTCTTCGCACAGGGCTGGCCCCAAGCGAAAGGGTAGCGCCGGGCATTTGCCTATGCTAGACGGCAGAGATTGTCCATTACGCATTGATGTCGGGGGACTTAGGGATGGATTCGTTTGAGTGGAACAAGATTGCGGGCGGCGTTCTGGCGGCCCTGCTTGTCGTAGTGTTCCTGCACGCCTTTGGGTCGCGCCCGTTTGAGGTTGAAGGCCCGCATACCCGCGCCTATCCGGTTGCGGTACCGGAAGCGGCCAGCGCCGAAGCGGCGGCACCTGCGGAATCCGGCCCACAAAAGAGCATTGGCGAACTTCTGGCCAGCGCGTCGGTGGATGAAGGTGCCAAGATCACCAAGAAATGTGTCTCCTGTCACGCCTTTGAAAAAGGTGCTGCGGCCAAGGTCGGCCCGGCCCTTTGGGGTGTTGTGGGCTCTGCTATCGGTTCGCACATGGCCGGATTTGGGTATTCTGATGCGCTGAAGGCCAAGGGTGCTTCGGGCGGCGTCTGGGGTTTTGAAGAACTGTTTGCCTGGCTGACCGACCCCAAGGCTTTCATCAAGGGTAATAAAATGGCCTTTGCCGGTCTGGCCAAGGCCGAGGAACGGGCAAATGTGATCGCCTATCTGCGCTCGCTGTCCGACAGCCCGGTCGCCCTGCCCTCGAAGTAACTATCGGTTTCAGACGCAGATCTGATGAAAAGTCCCGCCGGTGGCCCTGATCAGGGCCGCCGGTGACAGGGCGATCTGCAATCCCCGCCTGCCGCCATTGACCAGTATTTCCGGCTTATCAGCTGCTGACTGGCTGATAATAACCGGCAGTTTGCGCCTGCCGCCCAGCGGACTTATCCCGCCGATCACATAGCCGGTGAGGCGTTCGGCCTGTGCTGGTTGTGCCATTTCGGCGGATTTCACGCCCAGCGCGCGGGCAAAAGCCTTTAGGTCAAGTCGGGCATCGCTCTCAATGACCCCGAATGCCCATTGGCCATTGGAAAGCGCGCAGACCAGCGTTTTCAGCACCAGATCGGGCGTAAGCCCCAATGCCTGGGCTGCGGCCAGACCAATGGCATCGGCATCGGGGTCGTAATCATAAGACAGGAGCCGAAAGGGAATTTTGGCCGCAGTCAAGGCGCGGGTGGCCGGTGTCGCCCCATGGGATATGTCCGAAACCACAAGCCTAGAACTTAATCTGTGTACCAACCAGCAGATTGGTCGCGGTTTTGTTAGGCAACCGTTCGCCCGTCAGATTCCCCGCATCAAAATTGATGAACTGGACCGCTGATATCAGGTCGACCCCGTGGGCCAGCGAATAATCAAACGAAAACTCGGTGCCGTTGGATGACGGGGTGCGGGTAGCAACGCCACTGGCGGTCAAAGTCGGATACCGGGCCGAGCCATAGGCGTAATTCAGGCCCATGGTCCAGTCGCTGATCGTATAGGTTCCGCCAAAGTCAAAGGATTCCCGTTGACGTTTGTAGCCCGGGATGCTGATGGCAGGGCTGCCGGTCAGCAGATCATAACTGCGGCCCAGAACAGCCCCTTCGATATAGCCATACGATCCGCCAAGGGTGAAATCATCCAGCGCCAGATTCACACCGGCACTGATGGCCTGGGTATCTTCCCGGTTGCCCAGGGCCAGCGGATCATGGGCCGCACCGAATGTCAGACTGCCCTTGACCCCGACAGGGCCAAGAAACTGGTCGTAATTGATGCCAATTTCATAGGCATCGCGCACGTTATCCTGCGGGCGCAGGCCCGGCGGGATGATGTTATCGGGGCTGCCGGAAAAAGTGTTGAACCGCAGGTTCGCGGCAGCGCGGGCGTATCCGCCAGCATCCGGCTGCGGGGTATAGGACGCTGCCACCTGCACACCCGCCACCCGTGGCGTGAAATACATAATCTTGGCGCTGTCATTGGCGAAGTTTGTGGTGGCGGTATAGGGTCTGCCCACATAATGCTGGGAATCAAAAAAGGCTGGCGCCAGTTCCAGCGCCATATTCAGGCCTGATGCGTTGATGCCGGTGATCTCATTCGAAATCGGCGCATACATGGCGGTCTGATCGCCAACGCCGCTGACCTGACCGGCTGTCAGTCGCCCATAGGGGCTGTCGACATAGACATATTGCTTGTCCACATATGGGACATTGCGACCTTCGGGCGGGGTCAATGACCGGCGGCTTAAGCTGGTATCATAACGGTTGGTAGCGGCCACATCCAGCCGAGCACCAAATGTCAGGCCCGACTCCGCGATATATTCCGGATTGAACCGTAATGCTGATTTCTGCTTGAACGCTGAATGGGGCAGGTCAGTCCCATCCGGTGCGCGGTCCATCTGATTAGGGTTGGTGCCATTAGTGGGCGATACCCCGGCGATTCCCCAAAGATTGGCGCTGATGGTGAAATTAAGCGCCTTTGGGGTCTCCGCCTGATCCATGGCAAAGGCAGGATTTGGGGATAACGGGGCGCAGGAACAGGCGACCAAAGTAAACATGCCTATCATCCAGCCGCGCGAATTCGCAGCCGGGCTTATCAGCCGGTGCCATATCAGCGTACTTGTGGATGATAGCAGGGCCCATCGCATGTCTAAAACTCCAAAACAAAATCTTTACTTCTTAATGGTTTAACCCGAGATGAGGGTCTTGAGATCCGGCGCGGCACGACAATGCTGGCACCTGTCACTTGGCCGCTAGATAATATGTTAACACAGTTTCGACAACAAATTATTAACGCCCGTCACACAATGGCCTGTTCCTTGAACGCGAAGCCGCCGAACGTTCCGTTGCATCGGGTCGGCGCGCGCATTTTCTTTTAGCTTCATTGCCTCTTGGCAAATCCGGGCGCTTCTATGATTGTGTCCGACAAGGTTCCGACTGTATAAGGCGGAGCAAATGATGAACCGGTCGCGTATAAACGTTAATACGGCGACGGCCAAGCAAGGAGATGCGGTGTGAGGACTGGACAGGCTGGGACAGGCGGGTCAAAGGCCCTGTTTTTGGGTTTGGCCTTGAGCTTGGCGCTTGGGGGGTGCTCGTGGTTTGGGGGCGAAGAACGCGGTCGCGGTGCCGATTCCACACCGGGTGAACCCGTAGTCAAGGGCGATGGCAAGGCAACCGGCGCTGATCGTGCGCTGGTTCAGGGGGCCAATAGCGGCTCGTCCTGGATGCCATCGATATTCACCTCCAAGACCATCACGCCGGATGCAGCCGAAGATCAGGCCAAAGGCGGCATTGGCGTCAACGGATTTTTATGGCGTGCCTCGCTTGATACAATTTCCTTCATGCCGCTTGCATCTGCCGATCCGTTTGGCGGCGTCATCATAACCGAATGGTATTCAGCCCCCGATACTCCCGAAGAGCGGGTTAAGGTGACGGTCTATATTCTTGATCGCAGGCTACGTGCCGATGCGGTCCGTGTCGTTGTTTTCAAGCAGACCCGCGACGCCGCTGGCGGCTGGTCTGATGCCGCCACCGCACCTGATACCAATGGCAAGATTGAAAACGCCATTCTGACCCGTGCGCGGCAATTGCGGATTGACGTGATCGGCTAATGAATTCTGGTCGCACGCGCCATTCGCATTTTTGACGACAAGCTGATTTTCAAAGAGGCGTCATGACGCAGCGCTATAACGCCAAGGACTTGGAGCCGCGCTGGCGGGCCGAATGGCTCAAGCGCGGCACCGACAAAACCCGGATCATTCCTGGGCGGCCCAAATATTACGTGCTTGAAATGTTTCCCTATCCATCGGGGCGCATTCATATCGGGCATACCCGCAACTACACCATGGGCGATGT
>CAISDR010000564.1 GCA_903884125.1 uncultured bacterium | reverse complement strand
TTCTGAGTCTCACTGCGATCCTATTGGACAAGGCATGCCGGTTTCATCAACCGCGACACCCAAACTTGGGCATAATAGCCGACAATATGGTGAGGATACGCCAGCTACTCATGGCATATTCGATCCGGCGGGTAGCGACCTTCAACATTTTGATCTGCAGCATTATCGTGCCCGTTACACCTTGCCTGGCTTGCGCGGAGTTCAGGAAATCGACCTTTCCGCACGCAATGAACGCGACGCCCGACGGCGACTGCGGGTCATGCTGGGTACCCCCCTTCTGCCTACAAATCTTGAAATTCAGTCCATCAGCGACATCGATGCGGCCACGGCCCGGATTCGGGCCCAGCGGGCCCGATACCTGCTGCGCGTGCTGGCAGACCATTTCAGATGGCTGGCAGGCATTGGCGGCACACGCGCGGAACTCCTGGATCTGGACCTTTCAGAAGTAGCTCTTGAAGGCCGTGATCTGACACAGGCCAATCTGCGCGGCTCCGACCTGACGCGCGCCTCGCTCAAACGGACCCGACTGGCCGGTGCCAATCTGTCGGGCGTCATATTATTTGGTGCTGACCTGCGCGGGGCGGATCTGAGCGGGGCCGACCTGTCAAATGCCGATCTGCGCGGTGCTTTGCTGGTTGGCGCAAAACTTGACGGTATTGACAGCTGGCGGGCAAATTTTGCTGGTGCGATCATCCAGCCGGAAACCCTGCATCATGCGCTGAACTGCAAACGCACTATCGACCGGGTCGACACAGATACCTAGCGGCCTACATCAATCGGTCGGTTGCTACGGACTTGATGAGAGCGAAAACATCAAGCCCGGCACGCAGATCCAGTCGGTTGACCGCAGCATGAGTTACCCGTGCAACCAGTCGTGTGGGGCCACAGCCAAGCACCACATCAACCTGACCGTTGACACCATGAAGCAATTCTTCAACCCGTGCCGGTAATGCGTTTTGCACTGACAGGCCGGTAACCGGCCCCAGAGCCAGAATCACATCGCGTGCCGGAATGCGCAATCGTACCTTCAGCCCAAGGCCACCATGGATTTGCGGCACCTTTATGCGCCCGCCAGGAAACGCTATTTCACTTAGACCATTGGACAAATCCTGACCGGCCAGTCGCCCCTCGATCAGCGTCCCCCAGCCATCACCGGCGATGCGACCAACAATATCAGGCGTTGAAAGAATTTCTGAAACTGGCCCAGCCGCCAACACGCTTCCCTGATCAAGAACGATCATGGAATCAGCCAGACGTGCAACTTCATCAATTGCGTGACTGATATAAATAATTGGCAAGCCAAGTTGGGATTTCAGCCGAACAATGAAATCGAGAATTTCACCACGGCGCGCGAAATCCAGCGCGGCTAGCGGTTCATCCATGATTAAGATATCCGGCGCTGACAAAAGTGCCCGACCTATGGCAACGCGCTGGCTTTCGCCGCCGGAAAGTCCGCCGGGCCTGCGCTGCAAAAGCGCGCCGATCCCGAGCAGGTCGACCATCACATCGAAATCAACAAGCGAGGCGGCGCCATCAGGCCGGGCGTGCGAGCGCTTTAGGCCGTATTGCAGATTATCCTTGACCGAAAGATGCGGAAACAGTCGCGCATCCTGAAACACAAAACCAATCCGACGGCGTTCCGGGCGCAGATTGATGCCCTCACCACTGGAAAAAAGCGTATTGCCATTGACCCGGATATGGCCCGAATCTGGACGGATCAGTCCTGCCACCAATTGCCCGATGGTGGATTTCCCGGCACCCGATTCACCAAACAGGGCGGTAACGCCGGTAGCCGGTGTTGCAAATTGCACGGACAGCGCAAACGCCCCGCGCCTGAGTTTTATGTCCAGATCAAGGCTCATGCCTGACGCTCGCGTCCTTGAACCCAGCGGCGCAATCGTGCCCCGATGACCTCGGCCAGAATGAGGCCACTCAATCCCATCAGAATGGAAAGGCCTGCCAGGCGCAGGGCGGCGGCGTCACCATCAGGGGCCTGCAAGGCACCATAGATCGCCAGTGGAATCGTGCGCGTTTCCCCCGGAATTGAAGCAGCAAAGGTGATCACTGCACCAAATTCCCCAAGACACGCCACAAAGCCAAGAATGAGCCCCGACGCAAGACCCGGACTCATCAATGGCAGGGTGACAGAGCAGAAACGATCAAATGGACCAGCGCCCAGACTGGCCGCAGCGCTTTCAAGGCCCGGGTCGATGGATTCAAGCGCCAGGCGGACCTGACGCGTGATCAAAGGCAGGATCATTACCAGTGATGCCAGCACGGCCCCGCTGGTCGTAAATGCCAGATGCACGCCAAAGGTCTGTTCCAGCCATCGTCCAAAAGGCCCGGTCCGGCCAAACAGCATCAACAGCAAGAACCCGGTCACTACCGGTGGCAGGACCAGCGGCAGATGCACCAGCCCGTCCAGAACGACTCGTCCCGCAAACCGTCCGCGTGACAGCGCCAGCGCGCAGATCACGCCAATGGGAAGTCCGATGGCACATGCACTGGATGCCACAATCACGCTTAGTCCGATTGCTTCGACTTCGCCTGCCGTCAATGTCAGATCAATGATCATAGCGCTGGTCTAGCAATGATTGCCTGCCGTGCACAACAGGGCAGACGCGCAGCGAACGAGCGCGACTGGAGACCACCTTGCCACGACGGGCCGAAAGCCGGATAGAATGTTGCGGTTTTATTCTGGAGACCTGCTGATGGCCCGTCGATCTTCTTCCCAAGCCCCCTCGCGCGCACCATTGATCGCGGCCCTGTTTGCCGTGCTGATCGGTCTGGGCGGGTTGTTATTCGCGTTAAGCCAGGGACCGCAGCCCACCGGGAACCTGCTGGCGAGATCATCATCAAATGTAGGGGGACCTTTCAGCCTGGTGGCCGCCGATGGCCGCGAAGTCACGGACGCCGATTTTCTGGGCAAGCCGTTTTTGGTCTATTTCGGATTCACCTTTTGCCCGGATGCTTGCCCCACACAGCTACAAGCGTTGGCAGCGGCCCTCGATCAGCTGGGCGACAAGGCAAAATCGGTGCGGGTGTTATTCATCACGGTTGATCCTGAACGCGACAGTCCCAGTGTGGTCGGCAATTACGCCAAGGCCTTTGGCCCCCAGATCATCGGCCTGACCGGCAGCGCCGACCAGATTGCGAAAGCCGCCCGCGCTTATGGCGTATTTTTTCAAAAGGTGCCGCTGGCTGACAATCCCGGCGAATACACAATGGATCACACCACTGCCGTCTATCTGATGAATGCCAAAGGCCGGCTGCAGACCATCTTTGTGCCGAACCAGCCCCCCGAAGACATAGCCGCAGCAATCGAAAAGATCTTATAGAATCATCGCGCGAATAATTGCCCGATATCCGCGAATGCCTTGAACTCCAGCGCATTGCCGGAAGGGTCCTTCATAAAAAACGTTGCCTGTTCGCCGGGCTGTCCCTTGAACCTGATTTGGGGCCTGATCAGAAAATGGACCCCTTCGCCCGTCAGGCGGTCGGCCAGCGTCTGCCAGCTTGCCATATCCAGCACCAGACCGAAATGTCGGACAGGGACAGATTCGCCATCCACATTATTATGAACGTCGTCGCGAATCAGTTCTGGAGCCAGATGGGCAACGATCTGATGGCCGAACAGGTCGAAATCGACCCAGTCCGGGGCCGAACGGCCTTCACCACAGCCTAAAAGGCCGGTGTAGAACTGCCGGGCCAGAGCCAGATCGTGA
This sequence comes from uncultured bacterium, assembly GCA_903884125.1. GTDB lineage: Bacteria > Pseudomonadota > Alphaproteobacteria > CAISDR01 > CAISDR01 > CAISDR01. Next base: position 792 of record CAISDR010000564.1, on the reverse strand, counting down.
ACGGGAAAGGCCAGATGGAAGCGAGGTTGTGTTGTCATGGAGCCGGAAGCTAATGGGGTAAGACGGTTTTGAAAAGAATGAGTTTGATGGACGATCTGTGGCAATGGGCCGCTAGGACAGCGACCAAGGCACCATTGCGGGCTGATTCTGCTCCAAGGCCCGCAAAACCCCCGGCCACGAAAATCGTCGAACACCAGATTGAAATCGGCGGTCAGATTGTGCCGGTCAGCATCAGGATCGACCGGCGTGCCCGGCGCATTTCGTTAAGGGTTGATCCATCACGCGGACAGGTAATGATCACAAGCCCGCCGCGCGCCGGTGTCAAACAGGCACTGAATTTTGCCAGCACACAGACCCGCTGGATCGAACAGCGTCTGGCCCGCCTGCCCGAGGCAAAACCATTTTGTGACGGCGCAGTCATTTCGGTTCTGGGTCAGGAACTGACCTTGCGCCATTGCCCCAGCCATCGCGGCACGGTCTGGATCGACGGCGAATTATTATGTGTGGCCGGTGCCAGCGATCATATCACCCGGCGGGTCAATGACTGGCTTAAAATCCAGGCGCGAAAGGTGCTGGCTGAAAAAGTCGAAACCTATGCAGCCCAGGTCAACCGCCCGTTGCCCCGCGTACAGGTGCGCGACAGTGTGACCCGGTGGGGGTCATGTTCCAGCACCGGGGTCATTTCATTTTCCTGGCGGCTCGTTCTGGCACCGCCATCGGTGCTCGACTATGTGGCCGCACACGAGGTCTGTCATCTGGTGCATATGGATCATTCAAAACGCTTCTGGAACC
>CAISDR010000563.1 GCA_903884125.1 uncultured bacterium | reverse complement strand
AGGGCAGATCCTGGGCAAAGGCAGCAGACGTTGCGTCGCAGATCGTCAACCCTTCACGGCTGGCCGGAATCCAGTCACCATCAGGAACGCGCGCGCCTGATGTCGTACCATTCCAGGTGAACACAACATCGCGGTTGCAATCCACCTGTGACAGATCAACGATTTCACCATAGGGTGCTTCGAAGGTTCGCACGTCTTTCAATTTGAGCTGCTTGACCACGTCGGTGACCCAACCGGCGCCAAAGCTCTCCCATGCCAGAAGGTCGACACCACGCGCACCCAGAAGACTCCACATGGCCATTTCAACGGCACCTGTGTCCGATGCCGGCACAATGGCGATCCGATAGTCTGCTGGCACGCCCAAAACCGATCGGGTGCGGTTGATCGCATCCAGCAGCCGCGCTTTGCCGACCTTGGACCGGTGAGACCGGCCTAAGGGCGCTTTGGAGAGATTTTGGAGGTTCCAGCCGGGGCGCTTGGCGCAGGGACCGGAAGAGAAATTAGCAACAGCCGGCTTGGTCGCCGGAATCAAAGCAGCCGCAGTCATGGCGTCTGTACCTATATAAAACATCTCGTTGGGGAGATGCAGCCCGCGCTGTTCAAAGCAAACTTGGCGTCAGAAGTCAACCTATGGCCTTCGACGGGGCTGCTGGTCAGGATACGGCGGATATAAGATCCAGAACCGACCGTTCCAGAAGTTTAAGGTCCGACGGACGCGAAAGGCGATGGTCCCCATCCTTGATCAGGGTCAGGGTAACATCATCCGTCACAAGCACCTGCGACAAAGCCAGTGCGTGGTCCCAGGGCACATCCGGATCTTTCATACCCTGCAAGATTCGAATTGGGCAGTGAAGGTTGATCGGCTGATCCATGATCAGATGGGTACGCCCTTCCTCGATCAGTTGCCTGGTGAAAATCAACGGTTCATCGGAATAGCCGGACGGCATGGCATAGGACCCGTTGGTCATAATCTGGTCCCGAATGTGTTTCGGCAGGTTTGGCCACATCAGTTTCTGGGTAAAATCGGCAGCCGGGGCAATAAGTAGCAGGGCGGAAATCCGTTCGGGACGGGCCAGTGCTGCCAACAGCGCCAGCCACCCCCCCATGCTCGATCCAATAAGTATCTGCGGACCATAGGTAAGCTGGTCCAGCACCGCCATGATATCTTCAAGCCATTGCCCGATGGTCCCGTCGACAAAGCTGCCGGAAGACTGGCCGTGGGCAAAATAGTCGAACCGGGTCAGGCCGATGCCGTGGCGGGCCGCAAGGTCGTCCAAAGCATCTGCCTTGGTTCCCGACATGTCCGATCGAAAGCCCGGAAGAAAGACCAGACCCGGACCCGTCTTTCGGGACGGGCGTTGCATAAAGGCCAGATGATGACCATCTGTGCGGGGCAGGTTCTTGATTTCTTTGCTCATGCTCTCTTTCATAGGACTTGTTCGACCCAAGTCAAATCGGTGATAGTTTGTGATCTTTAAAGGAATTTGTTCCATGGCTCTGGCGAGTACAAACCCGATGGTCATCCTGCAGGTCATCCCCCGACTCGACAGCGGCGGGGCTGAACGCGGTTGTCTGGATGTGGCCGCCGCCCTGTCCCATGGGGGGCACGTTGCGCTGGTTGCCAGTGCCGGTGGCCGGCTTGAAGCCGAGCTTAGTGCGCTGGGTGGGTTTTTGCTGCGCCTCAACGCGGCAACCAAAAGTCCGTTCGGGTTATTGGCCAATGTCGTACGTCTGATGCAGGTGATCCGGCGTTATCGGGTATCGGTGGTTCATGCCCGCTCGCGAGCGCCGGCGTGGTCGGCTTATGCCGCGGCGCGACTGACCGGAACGCCTTTCGTCACGACATTTCACGGAGCCTATTCGGCGCGCAGCGCGCTGAAACGATTTGCGAATTCGGTCATGGCCCGAGCAGATCGGGTTATTGCCATTTCCAATCATATCCGTCGCCATGTGATCGATACCTATCATACCGCACCGGAAAAGCTGGTCTTGATCCCGCGGGGCATCGATCTGGAACGGTTCAATCCGGAAAATGTGTCGACCGAGCGGATTGAGGCGGCACGACACAGCTTTGGACTAGGGCCATCAGGTCAACGGATTATTCTGGTCCCAGGTCGCCTTACGGCCTGGAAGGGTCAGGCGTTGGCCATCGAAGCCTTTGCCCGGCTAAAGCGGACAGATGCGGTTCTGGTCCTTGCCGGTGATGGACAGGGCCACGATTCCTATGAGACGGCACTCAAGGCGCAGGCAACAATGCTGGGGGTCGCAGACAGGGTCTGTTTGCCCGGCCATTGCCAAGATGTGCCCGCTGCCATGCTGGCAGCCGATCTGGTCATGAGCTTGGTCGAAGGCAAGCCCGAAGCGTTCGGACGGGTGCCCGTCGAAGCACAAGCGATGGGCAGACCTCCGATTGCTACCGCTTTGGGTGGCGCGCTGGAGACCGTATCCGATGGCGTGACCGGCTGGCTGGTGCCAGAAGCTGATAGCGAGGCACTGGCGCGTGCAATGGCCTTTGCGTTGGACCAGCCTGCTGAACACCGCGCCGAAATGGCAGCAGCGGGTCGTGCCGGGGTGGTCAAGCGCTTTTCAAAAGGCGCTATGACCCGGGCAACCCTGGATGTCTATCGCGACCTGCTGCGCTGATGCGGCCAAAGGTTTTGATTATCAAGTTCGGGGCATTGGGGGATCTGGTCCAGGCATTGGCACCGTGTGCTGCCATCCGCAGACATCACAGCGACTGTGAGATCACTCTGCTCACAACCCCGCCATTTTATGAATTTGCCAACGCCAGCGGCCTGTTTGACCGAATTCGTACTGACGGGCGTGGCCTTCATCGTTCACGTTGGCTGAAATTTTGGCCCGTTGGTCCCTGGGCGCTGGCCCACGATCTGTCAAAAGAGAAATTTGTACGGGTCTATGACCTGCAAACTTCAAGCCGATCAAGCTTCCTGTTT
>CAISDR010000562.1 GCA_903884125.1 uncultured bacterium | reverse complement strand
TAACAAGCACCGGCTTCGACTTGTCCAATTCAATCGCGCGTTCCGGGATCTCGCCCATCGGTATGTGCAAGCTTTTGACAACTGCACATATATCACGCTCCCAACTTTCCCGTACATCAAGCAATTGAATATCTGGCGCGGTGGTGCATAAATGGGCCGCAGTCTGTACATCGACCTCAAGTGGCGCCATCGCCATTCGCTCCTCCCCCGATGTCTTTGAAAAAGCTGACTTGTCGTAAAATCATCAAACTGATGAGAACTTTTAGGCTCAGCCGCATGAAATCACAAGGGTACAAGCAGACTGACGGTTGCGATTTTATCAATGCGCCCGTGCCGTTAAAGCGAAACCGCGACGCAGATGCAGGTGCGGCAACCCGCCGCCAAGCCCTGGGACTTGGTTTTGGCTGCCTGATCGGCCCTCTGTTGGGACGCCCGACAGCAACTCTGGCGGCAATATCTGAAGACAGCACAGCCGCCGCCTGGCCTGATTTGTCCTATATCGTGATGGATTCTGGTTCCGGCCAGGTTCTGGATGCGCTTAATCCGGATCAGATGCGAATTCCTGCGTCACTGGCAAAAATCCCCACCACGATCGCGGCCTGGAATCAACTGGGCCCAGGCCATCGATTTGCGACTGGTTTTCAATATGGCAAATCCGGTGGCAAGCCAGCGCTGTTATTGCAGGGGAATGATCCGTCACTTGATATCGAAGGACTGTCGCAATTGGTGGCGTCACTGCCCGATGCAACCGGCGCATTGCGGGCGCCGGTAAGGCTGGACCGTTGGCTTGTCGATGCCGGTGATTTGCCTCGACTTAGCGAGATAACACCGACCCAGTCGCCAGCCGCACCTTATAATCCGGGCATTGCCACCATGGCACTCAATTTCAATCGTGCTCGACTGGTTGGTCCGGCAAAGGGTGGGCGTGCTGACGGCCGGGTGGAATTGTGCTGGACCGCTGGCGGGCACCTTGTTCCTGTGCCATCGGTTGAACTAGGCCCCGCACGCGCGCAATCATCGGCACCTGAAGTACAGCGTCCTGGCGGCCGTGAAATATGGACTCTGGTACCGGGGTTTGAAAAAATCCACGAACTGCCCATTGGTGATCCATTGCTGGCAATCGGGACAACGGTCGTCCAGTTGGCCCAGGCAATAGGGATTACGTTGCCCGCACCTTCATTTGAGCGATCGGGGTTTGAAGGCCAAATGGTTGCATGGCGCGACAGTCCACCGCTGGAAGAGATAATTTCCGGTTGCCTGCACTATTCCAACAATCTGGTTGCCGAGATGCTGGCCTTGCAGGCCCAGGCCCATGATGAGGGTAAGGCGCGATCTCTGGACGATGCAGGTCGCTGGGTCATCAGGCGATTGACCCAGGTCGAGCCACGGATCAACTGGCAAGGTGCCAGGCTGGAAAACGGGTCCGGTCTCGGTACTGGCTCGCGCCTTAGCGTGCGTCAGATCGCAGAGGTCCTGCTTTCGCAACCGTCTTTAGACGGGTGGCTGAAACCGATAGGTCCAGACCGCCCGGATGGCTTGCGGGTCAAAACCGGCACGCTTGCTTATGTGCGCGGTCTGGCTGGACGTTTTAGCACCGGCGACGGTGGTGAAAGGGTTTTTGCGATTCTTGCAGCCGATACCAAGGCACGCAGCGCGCTGGACCAGATCATGCCCCCAGCCCTTGATGTACCTCCGGCGTCACGGGTGTGGCTGGGTCAGGCCAAGCGTCTGGAAGCTGAATTGCTGGCGCGCTGGGGGGTGCCAGCCTCAGCTCTTGCAGCCATTACACCCAGTTCGGGTTGAACGGCGGATTAGGCAAGCAGCCTGTCGCGTAAGGCCCCGACCAGAGGTTCATCAGCCGGGGGCATCGGATAGTCACGCAGTTTTTGCGGACGTACCCATGCCACCGTCTGACCTTCCTGCGGGCTTGGGATGCCGGTCCATTTCCTGCAGATGTAAAGCGGCATCAGCAAATGAAAGTCTTCATAGCTGTGCGAGGCAAAAGATAGTGGTGACAGGCACGAACAGCCTACATCAATCGCAAGCTCTTCGGCCAGTTCCCGTATCAGACAGTTTTCTGGGGTTTCACCTGCCTCGACCTTGCCGCCAGGAAATTCCCATAATCCGGCCAGCGATTTTCCCTCGGGCCGCTGAGCAAGTAAGACCCGGCCGTCTGGATCAACCAATGCCACGGCTGCGACAAGCAGAATTCTCATAGGCGACCGGGGGTCGGTATGAAAAAGCTCTCCAGCAATGCGCGCAGTCCATTCACCAGCCGCTGCCAGATCCCCGCACGCGCCGGCCAGACGTTCTGGTTTCCTTGCGCAAAACACATCACACGCCGGAACCCACCACGATTGGCATAGAACTGATGCTCATCATGGCTGAATTCAAATCCTAATTTGGCCAGGACCCGAGCCG
>CAISDR010000561.1 GCA_903884125.1 uncultured bacterium | reverse complement strand
TATAAACAGAGCACACTTGTCGTTGAAGGGCGAAGACTTCAGCCGTTTGCGCTGGACACTGGATTATCCCGATGATCTGATATTTTTTCAGAATCTGCTCAACCAGTATCCTCAGGCATCGAGCGTACCATTTCGCGAGACTGCGGCGTTTTTGAACGAAAGACCTGAAATCGCCCGACTTAATCAACACCATGGCGCTTGAGCAATGTCGCCAGCCAGCCAACACCCGGACCAGCCTCTAAAAATTCTGCTATGGGCCAATTTTGGTCCAATGGTCGGAATTGGTCATCTGATCCGCTGTGCAACAGTTGCCGAAGAATTGACCTGGCTTGGCTGGAACTGCACTTTGGCCTGCAGGCGCCAGGAAACAGATGTTTTGGAATTCATCCAGCGATTTGGATTTTCAATTCCACGTATCCAGCGCCTGTTCGACGACGAACTGCCGATTGGAGAGCAATCATTCGACTGTGCATTAATAGACCAATATGATCCACCATCGGGCCTGGTCGATCATCTGCGAAAGATTGCAGGCCCTGTCATTCGCATCGTCGATTTTTTAATTCCAAAGGTCGACGGGGATATTCTGATCTGCCCGAATGACGTTGTGGACGAAGCGGCATTGGCATCAATCGCATCACCCGGCGCAGTCATATTTCACGGCGCAAAATTTAGCCTTGTGCGGCGGTCCATCCGAATTTTGCGGAACAGGCAACCATCTGAATGTCCGCCTCCCTCTTCACCTGCAAACATACTCGTCACATTTGGCGGCACTGATATTACCGGCGACTCTCAATACTGGGCCAGCCAGGCCAGAATGGCGTTTCCAGACGCAGTCATCACGGTGGTAACTAGCTCGCTATCGCCCGGTATTGCGACATTGTCGCAGGCAGCAAACAAGCAACTGCGTGTTCTGGTTGATGTGTCGAACATGGCTGAGCTGATCGATCAAGCCGATTTTGCAATTGGCACAGGTGGCGTCGGTCTGCTTGAACGGTGCTGCGTTGGTATTCCTGGAATTACCCAGATGGTCGCAGAGAATCAGCGACCACAGGCGCAAGATCTGGCGCAATCCGGTGCCACGCTTTTGCTCGACCAAGAGTTTGACCGAAACCCCGACGAAGCCAGACGATTGCTGAATGCCTTCAGCAATCCGAAATTCATTCGAAATATGGCCATCAAAGGCCGGGCTGCTGTAGACGGCCGTGGCATCCAGCGCTGGATGTGTGTCATCGTTAATCAGATCTGGGCAAATTACCAACCAATCAAATTGCGATTGGCCGAGGTCTATGACAGAAAACTGATTTTCGAATGGCAATCTCAGCCCGGCGCCCGCGCCTTCTCGCGCAATCCATCTGCCCCAACAACCCAAGAGCATAATTCGTGGTTTGACCGTGCGCTCGATGATCCGGAAAGATGGCTGCTTATCATAGAAGATGACGGCAGGCCTGTTGGTTTTCTGCGACTGGATGCTCAAATGGGCAGTGACGGCGGATTTGAAATAAGTATTATCCTGGATCAGGCCGCGCGTGGAAGGGGAATTGCAAAACGCACATTGAAGCTGATTGCTGGTTTTACACGTGGATCTACATTATGGGCCGAAATTGATCCAAGGAATTTTGCGTCCGTCTCAGCCTTTGTTGCAGCTGGTTTTGAACAGATCGGCCCCCGGAAATTTAGGCATGGAATAGTAAGGAGTATCTAGCTTGGCGGATTTTAACCTTGTTTTATTTCAGCCACCCGGCAAAGCCAACATATTCATGGGCGAAACCGCGACTTATGATTACCTGCGCGAAGCGCTGTCGAAATGCGGCCATACGACCAAGATCAGCGTAAACAGTTTCGCAAATGATTCTATAAACCTGATTTTTGATTCCTATTATTCCGAGGCAGACATAGCGCTGTTTGTACGCGTCAAGCGTGAGGGTAATTTAAGGATTGGACTGGTTACGACCGAATTATATGCCGATGGCGCTATCCCCTATATTGAAGGCGGCCTGCTTACTGAAAGTGCCAGCAATTCTGCTTCGCTTTTGGAATATCGGCAGGCCATTGTGCAAAGAACGCAACTGATATTTAAACTGGCAACGCAGATTGATTTTTGTTGGTCGCTCATAGAACGCTCTGCGTCAGAGTTTCGAAAATATAATCCGAGAAGTTATTTTTTTCCCTATGGATACACATCATCTCTGTCCCAAGATGTGCGGAATTCAATTCGTGATATCGATGTTCTGTTTGTTGGCAAGGCAACTCCGCATCGAAGATCAGTACTAAGCTCCATGGCAAAGGCTGGATGTAACGTAGTACCGTTTGGTGTGGATTTCCCAAATG
>CAISDR010000560.1 GCA_903884125.1 uncultured bacterium | reverse complement strand
TATTCGACCATCGATAACGCCGATCGTGTCGCCAATGTCTATCAATCATTTAATCCATACCTAGTCGTTGACACACGCGTGCAATATGCATTGACCGATAACGTTACAGCTTCAGTCGGAATTGACAATTTGGGTAACGAAAAATATTTTGAGTTTCACCCATTCCCGATGCGGACGTTCCTGGCGGAACTGAAGGTCAGCTATTAATCCGTAAATGCGAAGGGGAAGAGGATGATTCAATCAGTCGGATCCACTGTTTCATTTACCGCATCAGTCTATCGGATGGTGTGGCGGTGGCACTTTTATGCAGGATTATTCTGCCTGCCATTTATTGTTTTGTTGTCCATATCCGGATCGATTTATTTGTTCAGACCTCAGATCGAGGCATGGGCAGATGCCCCTTTCAATCACCTTCAACTGAATGGCGCGGTACAAAGTGTTGAGGCCCAAATCGCGGCAGGACTTGCCGCGGTTCCCAATTCAAGGCTCAAAGGTATCGAAGTCCGTGATGATCCCACGGACGCAACGCGGATTATTGCAATTGACCCGTCAGCAGCGGAAATACGTATAATCGTGAGGCCTGACGATCTGACAATACTCAACGTGCAGCCGGTGCTCGATCAGCTTTCCATGGTGGTGCGTCGACTGCATGGTGAATTGTTGGTGGGAACTCCCGGTGCCATTCTGGTGGAACTTGCGGCGTCCTGGGCCCTGACCATGATCGTGACCGGGCTTTACCTGTGGTGGCCCAGCCGGCTGACAAATCTCGGAGGCATTCTATATCCGCGTTTTGGTGCAGGTGGGCGCATGGTTCTCAAAGACATCCATGGCGTCACCGGCTTCTGGCTATCGTTTATGGCACTGTTTATGCTGATCTCTGGCCTGCCATGGACCAAGGTCTGGGGTGATGGATTCCGGGAATTGCGCCGCATGTCGCGGGTCTCAACGCAGTCACCGGATTGGACCAATGTTCCAAGTTCCGAGCACGCGGTGCACCAAAACGATCTAGCGTTGGCCTTGGCAACCTGGCTTGATGCTGGTGAACAGGCACAGGGATCAAATAGGATTTCGTTTGATCAGGCGATCGGGCTGGCGCGGCAACTTCACCTGGCTTCACCTGTGATGATTTCGCCGCCAATCGAAAAAAGACCAACATGGCTTGTCAAGGCCGAACCGCAGAACCGACCCCAGGGCCGGACCGTCGAGCTGAACGCAGCGACCGGCGCAATTTCCAAGGATCTACCATTTTCATCAAAACCATGGATCGATCGGATTGTCGCCACAGGGGTCGCCGCCCATGAGGGTCAGCTATTTGGCTGGCCAAATGTTGCGCTTGGCCTTGTAGCGGCGGCTGGCTTTTTGACGATTGCATTGAGTGCGATGCTGATGTGGCTTCGAAGGCGCCCCGCTGGAATGCTTGGTGCGCCAACCAAACTGGGATCGGTGCGGATTCACGCTGTGGCCTTTGTCATCTTCTTCTTTGTTCTGGGTATGCTGCTGCCCACATTTGGTATGTCACTGATATGCGTTCTGGGATTCGAACGATTTGTCCTGCCGTTCTGGCCCGATGCACAACAGTGGCTAGGGCTTGGATCCGGCCCGGCAATTAATGCCGATGCGGCAAATATTTCCGGCTGACAGCGAGAGCCAAATGGCACGAGGTAATTAGTCGTTTGATTTATAACAATTAATTTTCTGGCCCAGCATTTGCTTTGAAGGTTGTGACGCGAGAGGGGCGCGCCATAGGTGAAACCTTCAAATCGGGAACAGAAAAATCATGAGCATGTCAGTATCCGGAGCACAAGGCTCCTGGAGTTCAGGGATGGTATCAGGCGCAAGTCCGCGCATGCCGCCGCAACAGAAAATGTCCAATCTCTTCAGCAATATTGATACCAGCAATAGCGGGTCTATTGACCAGTCGCAGTTTGATCAGGCCTTCCAGTCGCTCAATCCGCCGGCAGCCTTCAAAAATGCAGGCGCCGATGCGATCTGGAAAAAGCTCGACCCGAACGGAACTGGTCAAGTTTCGCAGGCGGATTTCGTTTCCACCATGAAAGATCTGATGGTCAAGTTGCGTCAGGAAGGTACCAGCGCTTCAGCCGGCGCGCAGACGACTGCTGCGGCGACAAGTTCGCTGATCAATTTTTTGGCGTGAAATATACCGACT
>CAISDR010000559.1 GCA_903884125.1 uncultured bacterium | reverse complement strand
TATCTGCTGGGCGCAGATGAAATTGATATCTCGCGGCTGGGTCTTGCCTTTGTGGTTGTTCAGGGCAGTCACGGTGATAAGGCTGCCCATCGTGCTGACGTGATTTTGCCGGGCAGCGCGTATACGGAAAAGAACGCCACATACGTCAATACCGAAGGTCGCGTTCAGCGAGCGCGCCGCGCGGTTTTCCCACCGGGCGAGGCCAAGGAAGACTGGACAATCCTGCGGGCCTTGTCGGATGTGCTGGGTATGACCCTGCCGTATGATAATCTGGCGGCTGTTCGCCGGCGCATGGTTGAACTGGCGCCGCATTTTGCTGAAATCGATCAGGTAACAGCCGCACCATTCGCGCCCTTTGGTGAAGCAGGTGCCGTATCGGCACAGGCCTTTACCAGCGCCGTTGGTGATTTTTATCTGACAAATCCGATTGCACGCGCATCCAGCGTGATGGCGGAATGTTCACAGACATTTGCGCAGCCCGCTACCACCGGAACTCACGGCTAGGTCATGGAACAAAACACCACTCCCGACAGTTTGGGGCATTACGGCTATCAGCTGGTCATCATGGTGGCGCAGTCACTGGCGGTCATTGTGCCCGTGCTGGTCAGCCTTGCTTTCATTCTTTATGCCGACCGGAAAATCTGGGCGGCGGTGATGTTGCGCAAGGGACCCAACGTGGTGGGACCTTTCGGTCTGTTTCAGTCCTTTGCCGATTTCATCAAGTTTGTATTCAAAGAAATGATCGTTCCTGCCGGATCGAACAAGGTGGTGTTCTTTCTGGCGCCCATGATTTCCTTTGTGACCGCCGTTGGCGCATGGGCGGTGGTGCCGTTCAATCCGCACTGGGTCGTGGCGGATATCAATGTGGGTATCCTTTACCTGTTCGCCGTATCCTCGCTGGGTGTCTATGGCATCATCATGGCGGGCTGGGCATCGAATTCAAAATATCCGTTTCTGGGCGGCCTGCGGTCTGCGGCCCAGATGGTGTCATATGAAGTGTCCATTGGCCTTGTGCTGGTGGCGGTTCTGTTATGTGTCGGCTCGCTCAATATTTCCGATATTGTGTATGCCCAGGAAAAAATGGGGGTGTGGTTCATCATTCCCCATTTCCCGATGTTTGTGATTTTCTTTGTCTCGGCACTGGCTGAAACCAATCGGCCCCCCTTTGATCTGCCCGAAGCGGAATCCGAACTGGTGGCCGGTCATATGGTGGAATATTCATCCACCGCCTATCTGCTGTTCATGATCGGGGAATATTTCGCCATCGTGTTGATGTGCGTGATGATGTCGATCCTGTTTCTGGGGGGCTGGCTGCCGCCGTTGAAAATAATGCCATTTACGCTGATCCCCGGCCCCTTGTGGCTGATCGGCAAGGCATTATTCATCTTTTTCTTATTCGCGATGGTCAAGGCCATGGTGCCGCGTTATCGCTATGATCAACTTATGCGTCTGGGGTGGAAAGTATTTTTGCCCTTTTCGCTTTTCTGGGTTGTGCTGACCGCAGGCGTGCTGACCGCCTTCGATCTGGCACCGAAATAGGGGGCTGCCATGTCCAAATTTAGCCGCACCGCGCAAAGTTTTCTGCTCGCGGAATTCGTCTCAAGCTTTTTTCTGGCGCTGCGCTATTTCTTCAAGCCCAAGGCGACAGTCAACTATCCTTTTGAAAAAGGACCGTTGAGCCCGCGTTTTCGGGGCGAGCACGCCCTGCGCCGGTATGCCAATGGCGAAGAACGTTGCATCGCGTGCAAATTATGCGAAGCGATTTGCCCGGCACAGGCGATTACGATTGAAGCTGAACCGCGTCAGGATGGATCGCGCCGGACCACGCGCTATGACATCGATATGGTCAAATGCATCTATTGCGGATTTTGTCAGGAAGCCTGCCCCGTGGATGCCATCGTACAGGGGCCGAATTTTGAATTCGCCACCGAAACCCGCGAAGAACTTCTGTATGACAAGGCCAAGCTTTTGGCCAATGGCGAACGCTGGGAACGCGAAATCGCCAAGAATCTGGAATTGGACGCACCCTATCGCTGATCAGCCTTTGGGCCGGTTTGCGACAGGTGATGGCAAAATAGGGAATTGAGGGGACCATGCTAATTCAGGCTATCGCCTTTTACGGCTTTGCCGGTATTGCGATTGCGGCGGCCTTTATGGTCATCGCCAGCCGCAATCCCGTGCATTCGGTCCTGTTCCTGATCCTGACGTTTTTCTCAGCCGCTGGCCTGTTCGTGCTGCTGGGCGCGGAATTCGTCGCCATGATCCTGATCGTGGTCTATGTGGGCGCCGTGGCGGTGCTGTTCCTGTTTGTCGTGATGATGCTCGACATTAATTTCACCGAACTGCGACAGGGCTTTTTGCAATATCTGCCCATCGGGGCAACCATCGGCCTGATCCTGCTGGTGGAACTGCTGCTGGTGCTGGGCGTATGGGTCACAGCCCCGGATGTGGATGCGATTGTCGCAGCGCCAACGCCCGCGCTGTCGGTTGCCCATAACACCAAGGCGCTGGGGCTTCTGATCTATACCAAATATGTTTACCTGTTCCAGGCATCGGGCATGGTACTGCTGGTGGCGATGATTGGGGCCATCGTGCTGACCTTGCGCAAACGCGAGGGCGTTCGCCGTCAGGATATTTCCCGTCAGGTTGCGCGCACACCGGAAACCGGCATGGCAGTAGTGCAGGTGGCATCCGGTCAGGGGCTGGTCGGTGCCGAATATTATGTCGGCCCCAGCGCCCGGGACAACGCCATCCATCAGAAAGCGGGGGAATGATGACCATCGGTATCGGCCATTATCTGACCTTTGCGGCGATCCTGTTTACCATCGGGATCTTTGGCATTTTTCTCAACCGCAAAAACGTCATCGTTATCCTGATGTCGGTTGAACTGATGCTGTTGGCGGTCAATGTGAACCTTGTCGCATTTTCGGTGCATCTGGGCGATCTGGTCGGCCAGATTTTTGCGCTTTTCGTTCTGACCGTTGCTGCGGCCGAAGCAGCGATTGGTCTGGCGATCCTTGTTATCTATTTCCGCAACCGCGGTTCAATCGCGGTTGAGGATATCAATCTGATGAAGGGCTGAGCGGCCATGTTTCATGTGATCGTTTTTGGTCCCTTATTGGGCGCACTGGTTGCGGGCCTGTTCGGGCGTCTGATCGGGGACAAGATCGCGCAGGTGATCACCACCGGTCTGCTGTTCCTGTCGGCGGCTTTGTCCGTGGTGGCATTTGGGCAGGTGGCCCTGGGCCATGTGCCGGTCCATGTGCCGGTGCTTAACTGGATTGACGTTGGCGGCTTTCAGGCCAACTGGGCATTCAAGGTTGATACGCTGACCGCTGTGATGCTGGTGGTGGTCAATGGTGTGTCGGCCTTGGTGCATCTTTATTCGATTGGCTATATGAGCCACGATCCGCACAAACCGCGTTTCATGGCCTATCTGTCTTTGTTCACCTTTGCCATGCTGATGCTGGTCACGGCGGATAATCTGGTCCAGATGTTCTTTGGCTGGGAAGGGGTGGGGCTGGCGTCCTATCTGCTGATCGGTTTCTGGTACACGCGGCCATCAGCCAATGCGGCGGCGATTAAGGCTTTCGTGGTCAATCGCGTGGGTGATTTCGGGTTCGGCCTTGGCATATTCGCGACCTTTATGGTTTTTGGCACGATCCAGTTCGACGAAATTTTCGCCGCGGCACCATCCATGGTTGGCAAGTCAATGGAATTTCTGGGACACGACTTTGATGTCATGACCCTGATCTGTCTTCTGCTGTTTGTGGGGGCCATGGGCAAATCTGCCCAATTGTTCCTGCACACCTGGCTGCCCGATGCCATGGAAGGGCCAACGCCCGTATCTGCGTTGATCCATGCGGCAACCATGGTGACGGCTGGTGTGTTCATGGTCTGCCGCTG
>CAISDR010000558.1 GCA_903884125.1 uncultured bacterium | reverse complement strand
GGATTCAGTACCTCTGCAAAGCTGGACAAGCTTGGCATGCGCGGATCGGACACGTGCGAACTGGTATTTGAAGACTGCGAAGTGCCTGCAGAAAATATTCTGGGCCAGATCAATGGCGGTGTCCGGGTCCTGATGTCGGGGCTGGATTATGAACGCGCTGTGCTGGCAGCGGGTCCATTGGGTATCATGCAGGCATGTTTCGATGTAGTGTTGCCCTATGTGCATGAACGTCAGCAATTTGGCCAGTCGATTGGCACATTTCAGTTGATGCAGGGCAAGGTGGCGGATATGTACACGGCCCTGTCATCATGCCGTGCCTATGTCTATGCTGTGGCGCGTGCCTGTGATCAGGGGCGTGTGACGCGCAAGGATGCCGCCGGTGCCATTCTGCTGGCCGCGGAAAAAGCAACGTGGATGGCGCTGGAAGCCATTCAGGCTTTAGGCGGCAACGGCTATATCAATGATTATCCCACAGGCCGTCTGCTGCGCGATGCCAAGCTGTATGAAATCGGCGCGGGCACATCGGAAATCCGACGCATGCTGATTGGCCGTGAACTGTTTGATGAAACCGCCTGACATTTTCTGGTGGTGATTGGAGATTTGTGATGGCGCAAGACCCAGTTTTCATCGCATCGGCGATGCGCACGGCCCTTGGCGGGTTTCAAGGATCGATGGCCAGTCTGACGGCAACCCAATTGGGTGCGGCAGCGGTGAAATCTGCTGTGGACCATGCTGGCATTTCATCTGATCTGATCGACGAAGTTTTGATGGGCTGTGTGCTGCCTGCCGGTCTGGGACAAGCTCCGGCACGACAGGCCGCAATCAAAGCCGGCCTGCCCGAAAGCGTGCCATGCACAACCATCTCCAAGGTTTGTGGTTCGGGGATGAAAGCGCTGATGATCGGTGCCGATCAGATCCGTTCAGGTGCTGCCAATGTTGTTGTGGCGGGCGGCATGGAAAGCATGACCAATGCACCGTATCTGTTGCCCAAGGCGCGCGGTGGTTTCCGGCTGGGCCATGGCGAGGTCAAGGATCACATGTTCCTTGATGGTCTGGAAGATGCCTATGAAGGACGCCTGATGGGCACCTATGCCGAAGATACGGCGAAACATTTCCAGTTTACGCGGGACATGCAGGATCAATTTGCGCTGACCAGTCTGGCGCGTGCCAAGGCGGCGATTGAAACAAACGCATTTGTCAATGAAATCACACCGGTTTCTGCAAAAGCTGGTGCGGTAAGTATTGATGAACAACCGATCAAAGCGGATGCCGCAAAAATTCCAAACCTTAAGCCCGCCTTTGCGGCCGATGGCACGGTGACCGCCGCCAATTCATCATCGATTTCCGATGGTGCGGCAGCGCTGGTTCTAACCGGTGCCAAACACGCGCTGCCTGCCATGGCGCGTTTGGTGGGACAGGCGAGCCATGCGCGTGCGCCGCGCTGGTTTACCACGGCCCCCGTCGGTGCCATATCAACGCTGCTGGATCGCATCGGTTGGAAAATATCTGATGTGGACCTTTTTGAAATCAACGAGGCATTTGCGGTGGTGGCGCTGGTCACCGCCCGCGAATTATCGCTGCCTATGGATGTGGTCAATGTGAATGGCGGCGCGTGTGCGCTGGGCCATCCCATTGGTGCATCCGGTGCGCGGATCGTGGTCACGCTATTGCATGCGCTGAAAGCACGGGGCCTAAAACGCGGGGTGGCCAGCCTGTGTATCGGCGGTGGTGAAGCCACGGCCGTCGCTGTCGAGCTTTGCTGAATGCCCCCATTCAGTTTTGAAATCCTGGCGCGCGATGGTGCAGCCCGTCACGGTGTGGTGAAAACCCCGCGTGGCGATATTCGCACGCCTGCATTCATGCCGGTGGGAACTCAGGGTACTGTGAAAGCTTTGCAGCCTGAAGCGGTGCGCGCCACCGGTGCTGATATTGTTTTGTCCAACACCTATCATCTGATGCTGCGTCCGGGGGCTGAACGGATTGACCGGCTGGGCGGGTTACATCGGCTGATGAACTGGCCAAGGCCGATTTTGACCGATAGTGGCGGCTTTCAGATCATGTCGCTGTCGCATTTGCGCAAACTGTCCGAAGAAGGCGTGTCGTTCAGATCCCATATTGATGGTTCCGCTCATTTGCTGACCCCTGAACGCTCGGT
>CAISDR010000557.1 GCA_903884125.1 uncultured bacterium | reverse complement strand
GGTTGGCGGCTGGGCTGGATGTGGTCACCTCTCACCTGGGTGCGCTGCCTGAGACCAGTCTGGGGCTTGCACGACTGGTCCCATTTCCCGAAGGACCACCCGACCGGCAGGGACTGATCCATGAATTTGCCAACGCCGTCATTGCATCACTTGACCAGCGCAGAGCCCAGCCATCCCAATGGCTTGAGGCGCGACTGAATGCCGCTGAGGCGATGCACCAAGCCGCAAATTGGGACAAGCGGGCAAAAGAATGGGAAGCGCTTTTCTCTGCCTTGTAGATTTTAGAATTTTGCTGTTTGCTAGTTTCAACAGGCCGACAATGCTTCGGATAACTATAGGTATAACTTACGCTTTTACTTCCGCTCGAGGTGTCATGTGAGCAATGAAATTGCGGGCGAAATTGAACTGGCACGGGCTACCGGCAATGCCGCATTCAAAATCATGGCAAAATACAATATTGCCCCCATTCCGGAGAATTACGCCCTTTTGTATCTGTACGCGTCCGGCACAAACGAGGCGCTGACCGCCGAGGTCGAAAGACTGATAAACCGAAATGAAATTTCGGGCGCATTCGCACTGACTGACCTTTATTCAAGATACGTGGCAAAGCGGGAGAACGTTTTACAGTTTGATGAGGCCGGGGCGAAAATGCAGGCGGAAATGGACCGCGTGCTGGCAATGGTCGCCGAAGCGGAACGCGGGGCCAAGGCCTATGGGGTCAGCCTGACCAATGCCAATGCTGGCCTTGGTGGACCCAAACCACCATTGACGGAAATTGTTGCCAGCCTGATCCGCTCCACCCACGAAATGCAAAACAAAAATCAGCGCCTGGAAGAATCCCTTCACGGTTTTACCGACGAGGTTGCAGGCCTGCGCGAAAATCTGGCCAAGGCCCGGCGGGAAGCAAACACCGACGCATTGACCCAGCTGGCCAACCGCAAGGGATTTGAAGACAATGTGAAAATGTGTACGGAATCGTCAGCACGGGACGATGCGCCCCTGGCGCTGCTGTTTGGTGATGTGGATCATTTTAAGCAATTCAATGACCAGTACGGACATGCCCTGGGCGATCAGGTGTTGCGCATTGTCGCCAAATCCATCTCGGAAAATATTCCCAGCCGCGCGATGGCCGCGCGCTTTGGGGGCGATGAGTTCGCCATCTTGTTCCCGGATACAGATATTACCGCAGCTGTTATGATCGCGGACCGAATTCGGCGCACGATTGAAAGCCGCAAAATCATAAAACGAACGACCGGCGAACAATTATCAAAAATCACAACGTCGATGGGCATTTCGATTTACGTTCCCGGTGAATCCGTTGCCCAGTTTGTCGCGCGCGCCGACGCAGCCCTTTATGCGGCCAAGGCTGGTGGCCGCAACCGGGTTGCAACCGAGGTCGAAGCGAAATCCAGCGGACTCAAGTCTGCTGAGATGGCCGCCCATTGACCGGGTTGGCAATATTGCCGATCATTTAAACTGAATTCTGCATAAGACTGGATCAGGTCCTGCATTTGGACCTTCAATGGGGAAGGAAGTCTCTACATTATGAGTTACGAGAAAATCACGCTGTCATTTGATGGCGCCGTCGCCACACTTGCCTTTAACGATCCGGGGGCGATGAACTCGGTGTCCCTGGCCATGTTGCGCGAATTGCGCGATGCCATGTCGCGGATCGAAGATCCGGCCAATGGTGCGCGCTGTCTGTTGATCACCGGCACGGGCCGCGGATTTTGCGCCGGTGCCAATCTGGCCGACGGCGAAAGACGTGATCCCAATACCGGACAGATGGATGCCGGCGCAGTATTGGAAGAATGGTATCATCCGTTATTGCTGCGCCTGCGTGAACTGAAAATGCCGATCGTCACTGCAGTGAATGGTGCGGCGGCCGGTGTCGGCATGAGCTTCGCACTGATGGGCGACATGATCCTTGTGGCGCGTTCTGCCTATTTCCTGCAGGCGTTTCGTCGAATTGGACTGATCCCGGATGGCGGTTCAACCTGGTTGCTGCCCCGTCTTTTGGGGCGGGCACGCGCAATGGAATTATCACTGATGGGTGAAAAGCTGCCTGCCGAACGCGCGCTGGAATGGGGACTGATCAACCGGGTGTATGATGACGGCGAATTGATGGCAAACGCGCGCCAACTGGCTGAAGAACTGGCTGCAGGTCCAACGGTCGCGCTGGCCCTGATACGCCGCGCATATTGGGACAGTCTGGATAATTCGTATGAAGAACAATTGCACAATGAAGCCGTGATGCAGCGTCAGGCCGGACGTTCAAAGGATTTCATTGAAGGCGTAAGTGCATTTTTGGGCAAGCGTGCCGCCAGTTTCACCGGCAAATAAGCCGACCGAATAACGATCAAAGGACGAACCAATGACCGACCTTGCTGAACCGATTGCAGCACGCCTTGCCCCGTTAAGCCGCAGGGCCTTTGCGTTCACAACACTTGCGGCGGGCTTTGCCGCAGCGGTTCAGCCGGTATCGGCTGATGTCATCACCACCGACACCAAGGGCCTTGTGGCAGGCGAAGTAAAAATTCCCGTCGTATCCGGTCTGATCCCAGCCTATTTTGCCCGGCCCGATCGCAAGGGCACGTTTCCGACCATTCTGGTTGTGCAGGAAATTTTTGGTGTCCATGAACACATCAAGGATCTGTGCAGACGTTTTGCCAAACTGGGATATCTGGCGGTTGCCCCGTCACTTTATGCCCGTCAGGGCAACCCGGCTCTGATTGAAGATATACAGACCCTGATAACGGATGTCGTATCCAAAGTGCCGGACGCCCAGGTGATGGCCGATCTGGATTCTACGGCTGAATGGGCAAAGGCAAAAGGCAAAGGCGATACAGCCCGATTGGCTATTACCGGCTTTTGCTGGGGCGGCCGGATCACCTGGCTATATGCCGCCCATAACCCGGCTGTCAAAGCCGGTGGTGCTTGGTATGGCTCGGTCGTGGGCAAATCAGACGCGTTGCGCCCCACACACCCACTGGATCAGGTGGCAAAGATAAAGGGCGCTGTGCTGGGCCTTTATGGTGGACAGGATATGGGCATACCAATCGAAGGCCTGGAAAAAATGCGCGCGGCTATCAACGCAGCGGGTGGTACATCAGAAATCATTGTCTATCCTGATGCACCCCATGGATTCAATGCGGACTATCGACCAAGTTATCGGCCGGAGGCTGCAAAAGACGCCTGGGCGAAATTACTGGCCTGGTTTGCAGCCCATGGGGTTGCAGCATAGCCCGATCATACGCTCTACCAGGCTGAATGGCCCCGCACCGCCTCGCTGGTAACCTTGTCGAACAGATGGGCGCGTTGCGGATCGACGCCGTTGGCACGACTGTCCCAGGTCGAGGGATCCATTGTATTCGTGCCCGGCAGATAGTGATCGGAAAAAAGCGGCACAGGTCCGGGATCGCGAAACATACGCTCCAGCTTGGCCAGTTCCCGCTTGTGGGCTTCGACTTCCATTTGAAATCGGGATTTGCCTGTGACCGTGATTTCTTCCGGATCAGGTGCCGGGCGCGCCGTCAGTGGTTTGGACAGATCAGCACCTGGCGGTTCGGCTGCCATCGTAGCACCAGCCAATGCCCCATATAGCAGCCATAATCCGGCCTGACACAAAACACGCAATGACATGAAATGCTCCTCGTCGATTTACTGATAATAGCATATGTACCCAAGTCGACCAAACTGATCGCCTGATCCCTACTGGCGTGGCACATTTATTTGCCAGACCTATTGACAGCTAGGTCCAACCTGCACCGAGACAGAGCGATATTTCATGGTTTGTCTATGGGTAGAAACCGCCAGTCGCTTTTTCACGGTTACCCTATAACCTGAAGGCCACTCGCATGCCGGATTTGAAAAATCCGCCCGCTGAGAAAAATCGCAACTTTTCGTCTATGTGAAAGGCAGTCGAAAATGACTTCCTATGACGGGCCGCTACTGCCTGAGGACATAGTATCCGGAATTCAACTGGCACAGACCAATGCACGACGCCTTATTCAGGACGCGCGCATATTGTTTTCGCACGAGCGCTATCCATCATCCGCTGCGCTGGCCATTCTGGCCATTGGCGAGCGCGGAAAGGCGCTGGTTCTGCGCCGTTTCACCGTTGCGGCAAAGGGCGACGAATTTGAAATGATCTGGAAAGAGTTTCGAAGCCACCAGGCCAGAAATTCAGGCTGGAAATTACCGCCGGATATGGCGGTACTCAATGCGCCTTTGGAAGCCGAACCCGGCGATGTGGCAACTGAAAATATCCGCGCAGCAACGCTTGACGCCCTTAAACAGATCGCCTGCTACACCGATTTCGTTGACAAGGGCAAATGGCGTGCACCTTGGGATATCATCGATGCCAATCTGGCAAGATCCATTCTGGATAGCGCCATTGCCATGTGGGGCGATGAACCCATTTCGGAGCAGGAAATCGGCTTGTGGATGTCTGACAGGACGCTTAAGGCAGGTATCTCTCCGGCGGCAGACGCTGTTTTGGCATTCAATGCAACTGATCTGCCGGACGAACCATCCTCGACAATGTAGAACCCGGAAATAAAAAAGGGCCGCCCAACTGGACGGCCCTGATTTTTGGCACCCAGACCAGCCAGGCGATTAGCGCTTGGAGAACTGGAAGCTGCGGCGGGCTTTTGCCTTGCCATATTTCTTGCGTTCGACCACGCGGCTGTCACGGGTCAGGAACCCTTCGGCCTTGAGTGCCGGGCGCAGGCCCGGTTCAAAATAGGTCAGTGCCTTGGAAATGCCGTGGCGGACCGCCCCGGCCTGTCCGGACAGACCACCGCCGACGACCGTGCAGAACACGTCGAACTGGCCGTTACGCTGGGTGACGTCAAAGGGCTGACGCACGATCATGCGCAGCACGGGACGTGCAAAGTAAGCATCCCCGTCCTTGCCATTGATGGTGAACTTGCCTTTGCCGGGCATGACCCAAACGCGGGCGACCGCGTTCTTGCGCTTGCCGGTGGCATAGGAACGACCCTGGGCGTCAACCGTGCGTTCGCCGGGTTCGGCGCGCGTGGATGAGGCGACAGCGCCGGTGGAAAGACCCTTAAGGTCCTGCAGAATGCGCGCTTCGGCCATGTTATGCGCTCACCTTATTCTTGCGGTTCATGGATGCGATATCCAATGCCACCGGCTGTTGGGCTTCATGCGGGTGGTTCGGGCCTTTATAGACCATCAGGTGGGTGAGCATCTTATTGCCCAGCGGACCTTCCGGCAGCATCCGTTCCACAGCCTTTTCAACGATCCGTTCCGGGTGCTTGCCCGCCAGGATCTTGTCGGCGCGGCGTTCTTTAATCCCGCCCGGAAAACCGGTGTGGTAATAATAGTTTTTCTTGACCGCCTTATTGCCCGTGAACACGACCTTTTCGGCATTGACCACAATCACGAAGTCGCCGGTATCCATGTGGGGGGTATAAAGCGGGCGATGCTTGCCGCGCAAACGCAATGCAACCAGAGAAGCCAAGCGACCGACCACCAAACCTTCGGCGTCGATCACGATCCACTTCTTTGCTGCCTGCGCGTCTGCCGCATTGGCGGAATACGTCTTCATAGGCCAACCTTGATCTGAAAGCGTCACCCGGATTGGCAACGCTTGAGAGAGGTGGGTGAATAAGGACATCGCGCGCAAATGTCAACGCGCAAACCACTAAAACAGCTTTATAAACCGCATATATTTTGTGTGTGGTATTATAATACCGCTAATTGGCCGATGGGGCTTGAGGCATCTGGTCCAGTGCTTCGTTGATAATTCCCGGCGTCAGGATTTGCG
>CAISDR010000556.1 GCA_903884125.1 uncultured bacterium | reverse complement strand
CCGCGGGCTAAGCATCATCAACACAACAGGGCGGGTTGGAAACGAAAACGTTTCGGAAATACCCAGCAGTTTGAATTTGTGAATGTCCCTGAACGACGGATCAAATGCCAGCTCGGCCAAATCGCGGCGCGAGCGGTAACGCATATAGCCCATGATCGTCCAGCCCGGATCAGGCGCCACATTCCACGAATCCACGTAACCGCCAATCTTGCGGCCGACAATGGCTGGATGACCGCCACGACCGATTAACCGACGAATAAACGGATCTGAATACAGCGCCAGTATCCTGGCCGCCGGCGTTGGCACACCCGTGTCGGGGTGCGCCACCATGCCCGGTGTTATGCGAACTATATTCAGCATGAAAAATTCCCGGCCATCATCTTCGCTTAGGAATTTACGGATGATTTCAGTCTCGGTGCGGTTGTCCTCGCCACGCAGCACAGCCCTGGACATATACATATCGATTTCTGCAGGGGTAAGCGCGCTCCGCCAGTTGTCATACCAGGCCCTAAAGGCTGCATAGACCAATGCCGCTGCGCCCCAAATCCACACACCTGCCATCGATGCGTCCTCCAATTATTTATTGGCACTTATAGTGCCATATTGATGGCGCGAGGTCAAGTCGTTGGCGCAAAAAGTCATTGTTGTTTCTCAAAATCGGCAATGCGGCTTTGACTTAAGACGGAAACCACCCAATAATGACATATCAAGTGCCAATAAAAATATCCGCTTGTCAGAGCGCTATGGGCATCGAAAAAGGGGGACGCGGTTGAAAATCTGGGTCATTCGAGTGGTAACATGGATTTTCACGTCCAGCGGTTTCTGGCAGTTGCGTCGCTGGCTTTTTGCACTGCGTCGACGTGGTGCGCCCGAGGTTATCTATTTCCACCAGGCCGACGATCCGTACAGCCACCTGACCGTTCAGGTACTCGCCACCTTATGCACAAGGCACAACATCTCGCTTGTACCTATGCTGGTTGGCCCGCCGCCCGATTCAGCCGCACCTGAACGTAAAAAACTGAACAGATATGCTCTTGTGGATGCGGACAGGCTTGCGCGGGCATATGGAATTAAGTCACCATCAAGTTCCGACGGGATTCCAGAGTCGGACTTAATCAGACTAGCCGAATGCGCCCTTAGCGCTGCAATAGCGGCCGATCGCTTTGCCGAGAAGGCACCAGCGATATCCGAGGCCTTGTGGGCAGGAGATCTGTCAACACTGAAAGCAATAGCGGCCTTTCTGCCCCAAACAGGCTCAGTCGAGGCAGAGTCTGCCATTCAGGCGGGCAATCGCCTGCGCGCGAAACTGGGGCATTATCTTGGTGCCATGTTCTACTGCGAAGGAGAATTTTACTGGGGTATCGACAGGTTGCACTATCTGGAGCGGCGTTTGGGCGCTGCCCGGTCGATTATACCGGTGCGTGAGCCGCTTATGGGGCCGGCGCCCAAATTTAGTAAACCACCCGAGATTGATTTCTGGTTTTCTATCCGCAGCCCATATTCGTGGATCTGTTTTCCACGAATGCTCAGCTTGGCCCACCACTATAACGCCAAGCTTAATCTCCGGTTTGTTTTGCCAATGGTCATGCGGGGCTTGCCGGTTCCGAAAATTAAGAGCCGCTATATAACTTTTGACAATGTCCGTGAAGCTCAACGGCTCGGATTGCCGTTTGGACCCATTATTGACCCGGTGGGTGTTGGCACCGAACGTGCGCTGGCAATTTTACACCATGTGATTCCCATGGACCTTGGCGAGACATTTGCCCGCGCGGCACTTGAAGGATGCTGGGCCCAGGGAATTGATCTTGCATCCCAATCCGGTATCTCGCTGGTGGCCCTTCGCGCCGGTGTGAATATTCAAACTGCACGTGCTGCGCTTCAAGATCAGTCATGGCGTGTTGTTGCAGAAGCAAACCGGACTGATTTATTTGAAGCCGGTCTTTGGGGCGTGCCAAGTTTCCGGGTCAACGGGCGTCCGGCACATTGGGGACAGGACCGCCTCTGGATGCTGGAGCAGGATCTTTTGGACGAGGCAAAGCGATGACCAACACCAAACCGCTGAAACTATTGGGAGCGCCGGGTTCACCCTATACACGAAAAATGCTGGCTGTTTTGCGCTATCGAATGATTTCCTACCAGATCATCTGGGGCGGTCATCATGAAATGCGGGCATTGCCTAAACCAAAAGTAAACCTGCTTCCTACGTTTTATTTTGAAAGGCCGGATGGTCAGGTCGAGGCTGCGGTGGATTCCACCCCCCTGATCCGTCGTCTTGAAAAAATGTACCAGGGCCGTTCGTTGATCCCACATGATCCTGCACTGGCGTTTCTGGACGAGCTGCTGGAAGATTATGCCGATGAATGGCTGACAAAAGCGATGTTTCATTACCGCTGGCACTACAAGGCTGATATTGATCGCGCTGGTGCTATACTGCCGCGCTGGCGCGTCAAACCGACACCCGAAGCAAGAATGGCCGAAGCCAGCAAATTTATAAGCGAGCGGCAGATTGCCCGACTTTACGTGGTTGGCTCCAACAACACCACTGCCCCGGTTATCGAAGCAAGTTATAAAAGATTCCTGGACCTGATGGTTGCCCATCTGGACCAGCATTCCTTTTTGTTGGGCAATCGTCCGGCCGCATCGGATTTCGGGATTTTCGGGCAGCTTACCCAGCTTACCCATTTCGATCCGACCCCAATGCAGGAAGCACTGGACCGCGCGCCGCGCGTCTATGCCTGGGTTGACCTACTGGAGGATCTTTCCGGGCTTGAGCCTGCCGATGCTGACTGGCTTGATGCCGGATATGTCCCGGACACGCTGAAGGCAATACTGGCCGAAGTCGGACGCTGCTATGTGCCAGTCATGCTGGCCAATGCACGGGCATTGATTTCAGGTGCGAAATCAGTCGAACTTCAGGTCGATGGACTGCCCTGGGTCCAGGAACCTTTTCCCTATCAGGGCCGATGCGTGCAATGGCTGCGCGAATCCTATGCGCGACTGGATGATGCATCCAGACAGAAGGTGGATCGTGCATTAGCTGGCACCGGCTGTGAATTACTTGTCTCCTAACCCATAAGGCCGCGACATATGAAAATCTTCCACACGCCTGACGCGCGATTTGAAAATCTGGATGGGTATAATTTCGCCCCCAACTACACAATCATTCGCCATGACGGACAACAGGATCTGAGGATCAATTGTATTGATGAAGGTTCTGGCGACCCGGTATTGCTGATGCATGGCGAACCGTCATGGTCATATCTGTACCGGAAATTTGTGGCACCACTGGTTGCCGGTGGTCATCGGGTCGTGGCACCGGATCTGATCGGCTTTGGAAGATCGGACAAACTGGGCGACAAGGAAGACTATACATTCGAACGCCACGTCACATGGATGAGCGCGTGGCTTCTTGCCAAGGATCTGACCAACATCACCCTGTTCTGTCAGGATTGGGGCGGGTTGATCGGATTGCGACTTGTGGCGGCATTCCCTGAACGTTTCGCCCGTGTCATCGTTGCCAATACGGGCCTGCCGGTCGGTACGGGTAAATCCGATGCCTTTGAAGCATGGCTTAATTTCAGCCAGACTGTTCCGGAATTTCCTACTGGCATGATCGTCAACATGGGAACCAAGCGCGAATTGTCGACAGCGGAAATTGCGGCCTATGACGCGCCGTACCCCGAAGAGCATCTGAAGGCTGGCGCACGTCAGTTCCCGACACTTGTGCCCATTACACCGGAACATGCCTCGGTCAAAGAGAACCTGGACGCATGGAAAGTATTGGCCACATTCAGCAAGCCATTCCTGACTGCTTTCAGTGATAGCGATCCGGTAACAAAGGGTGGTGAAAAACTTTTTCAGGACCGTGTGCCCGGCGCAAAGGGGCAAAATCATGTGACGATAAACAACGCGGCGCATTTTCTGCAGGAGGACGCGCCCGAGGAACTTGTCAAGGTGATTGACGATTTTATAGCGGCAAACCCCCGCTAGATTAGAACCAGTGCTGCACCGATGCCAGACAAGGTGAAATTCTATGGTCTCGACCTTTCCTATTTTACAGGCAAGGTTGAGGCCTTCCTGCGCTATCGGGAAATTCCCCACGAAAGGATCGAGCTCTCGACAAAATACTTTCGGATGATCGGCCGGAAAACCGGGCACATGCAGATGCCCGCGCTGGAATGGCCTGATGGTCGCTGGATGACCGACAGCACACCGATGATTGCCTGGCTGGACGCTCATACACCGGGCCACCGCGTGATACCTGAATATCCCTTTGTAAAATTCTTTTCTTTGCTGGTCGAAGATTATGCGGATGAATGGCTTTGGCGGCCAGCACTACACTTTCGCTGGTCCCATCAGCCCGACAAGGATCTGATGAGCTATCGCATCGCCGTAGAAATGATGCATGACGTTCCCTTACCCCTGTTTTTGCGCAAAGCCCTTATTGGTCGCCGTCAGATACGCCGATACGTGAATGGCGATGGTGTGACGCCAGCAAATCGTGGCCACGTGGAAAGCATCTATCTACGCAATCTGGCCTTTCTGGAAAATATACTGACCAGACGTCCATTTCTTTTAGGATCGCTTCCAACCATTGCCGATTTTGGATATTTCGCTTCGATGTTCCGACATTTCGGGCTTGACCCGACACCAGCCCGCCTGATGCGCGATCAGGCACCAAATGTATATGAATGGGTGGCGCGACTGTGGAACGCAAAATCGTCCCGGCTAATGGCAGTGGAACCACCGGCCACGACCATACCGGATGACTGGGACCCGATCCTGAAAGATGTCGGACAGTGCTACCTGCCATACCTGAATGCGAACGCACATGCATATTCCAAAGGCCAGCGGTCCTTCGACCTGACAATTGAAGACGCCCATTATCATCTGCCGGTGCACCCGTATCGGGTCTACTGCCTGGAACAATTGCAGATGCTTTTCGAAAGTCTGCCCTCAGATGCGCGCAAACAGGTACAGGGGCGCTTGGAAAAGGTCGGGGCCATGAATCCGATCTGGGCACAACTACGCATTAAATCGGGTTGGGATGATCGTGGACGTCAACCAGCTTGAGATTGAAGCGGTTGCCTGTCAGAATTCCCCGAATCCAAAATGCAGGATTCAGGAAACACAAAATGAATGGTGCGGAAAGTCTGGTTCAGACATTGGTCGATTCTGATGTCTCAGTTTGTTTTGCCAATCCAGGCACGTCGGAAATGCATTTTGTGGCAGCACTGGATCACATTCCCGGCATCCGATCCGTCCTGTGCCTGTTTGAAGGTGTTGTGACCGGTGCTGCGGACGGTTATGGCCGGATGGCTGAAAAGCCTGCCTGCACATTGCTGCATTTGGGACCTGGGCTGGCAAACGGGCTCGCCAATCTGCACAACGCCCGGCGTGCGGCCACACCAATTGTCAATATTGTGGGTGATCATGCCACCTATCATGCCCAATATGATGCACCGCTGGCCTCCGATATTATGGGGTTTGCGCGTCCGGTATCCGGCTGGCTGCACCAATGTACCAGTGTGAGGGATGTGGCTTTTGATGGTGCACGGGCAGTTGCTGCAAGCCGTGAGCCGCCCGGACAGATCGCAACGCTGATCTTGCCGGCCGATACCGCATGGCTGGAAGATGCACGTCCTGCGCCTGCCCAGCAATCGCGCAAGGCTGGTGTTGTTGATG
>CAISDR010000555.1 GCA_903884125.1 uncultured bacterium | reverse complement strand
GACGCTCTTGAAGGGGTATCGATAGGTTAAGTGTGCACCGCGACCCACTGTTTTCAACTGCGGATCCTTCTCGTCAATATCCAGATACCTAATTGCCGCGTGCAAGCTCATGACCGAACTCGTGGCTCCGGTATCGACCGTCGCCGTCATGTCTTTGCCATCGACGGTGATGGGAATGCGGATGTGCCCACCTTGGCTGGCGCGAAGCATCGAAACAATGGCGACAGGCTCGCGGGTCCAGTACACGACCTTGCCAGGACAGTGATCCGGCGAAAATAAATTGAATTTGCCGCCGGCGAAATCGAAATCAACATCGAATAGCCGCAGCAATTCTGAGGCCATGGTGCCGGAAAGGTCGCGCCAGCTTGGCGGCTGAAGATAAAAAACAGGGCGATCCAGAATAAACCGGCTGAAAGCCAAATCCTGCGCATGCACCATTTGATTGAGCCAGACGCCCCCGACACCGAACAATGGTGCAGGTGTTGGGTTCGGCTGCAAATTCATCCGAGCCGCAATGACGGGATCCAGCGTGCTGACGACACCGCCGGTATCGATCATGAAAAACAATTCCTGGCCTTGAATTTTTACCGGGATGGAAATGCGACCTTCCGGCAAGGTACGAAATTCCAGCGATGCCTGCATCTGGAGAGGGCAGTCTTTTGCCTTTTGCGCGGTGGCCGCGACAGCTCTGGCCGGTAGTAAGATCAGCACCGCAAGCACAATATTTTTAACGGCGTGACTAGTGGGCATTTTCGAGAATCCATCGGGCGGAAAACCATTCCGCGGAATTTCGTGTGCATTGGTTTAAGGCCTTTTGCACAAGCTGTTTGCCTTCCACATCGCCGTGCAACAGACGAAATTCGCCGATATAGAAATTGGCATCGCAAAGTCGCCCGGTTACCTTCGCCATATCCAAGACCGCAGCTTCCGTGTCCTTGCCGTTGAAGTAATCGACCAACGGAGCTGGCCAAAACCCTCCTTTCAGGCCGGTAGGGGATTCGGAGGGAATGGGTTTGCCTTGCTTGAGATCGGTAATTGCCAGCCATAACCAGGCGTAGCCGGGCCATGCTTCCGGCGGATGGGCGAAGCTTTCTGCCGCCCGGTCCAGTTGCCCCAATTCCATCTGAGAAAGACCTGTATTGAAGACAATATCTTTGTCATTCGGCGCTTTGGCCTGCGCAATATCAAAATCTTGGATTGCTTTCTGATGATTTCCGACAAGCTGGTACGCCTTCCCGCGCTTTAAATAAGCGCCCGAGT
Source organism: uncultured bacterium (assembly GCA_903884125.1). Taxonomy (GTDB): domain Bacteria; phylum Pseudomonadota; class Alphaproteobacteria; order CAISDR01; family CAISDR01; genus CAISDR01. The sequence continues at coordinate 615 of CAISDR010000555.1, read as the reverse complement.
CATCGGGGTTGGCTGCGACCAGCGCATCAAGATCGGGCAACGCCAACTCGGCTCTCCCGGTGTCCATATAAAATTTGGCCCGGTAATCCAAAGCTGCCGGGTCCGCCGGACGGATTTCCAGGCAGGCCGCCAGATCCGGCGGAATGTCGTCCAATGCGTGCAGCGCAAAATGGGCGTCGGCTCGGTCGAGATGAGCAATAAATTTCTGATCTGGATTTAGATCGCCGGCCGTCAATGCAGCGCCGAAATGGCCAACAGCAGATGCCCATTCGCCCCGATTGTAGGCATTGATCCCGGCATTCAATTCGTCATAGCCGGCTGACCAGCCAGCCGACGGCGAAGCGGCAAAAATTCCGTACGCCAGCACAAAAGGCGCAAACTTGTGCGCACGCATAAGCGTTCCCCTGCCCTGATCAGGTTAGCATTTCGGCAGGAACGCGTAAATCAGAACTCGGCTTCCAGTTCTTCCACCGCGTCGGGTTCCGCCTTGGCGGCCTCGATCCATTCCAGCACATCGGAAAGGTTAAGAACCGTTTCGCAATAGTCTGACGATGTCCGGTCCAAAGCGACATCATAGGTCTGGAACCGGGTAGCGACCGGCGCATACATGGCGTC
>CAISDR010000554.1 GCA_903884125.1 uncultured bacterium | reverse complement strand
GCTTGCGGTACCCGAACATTGATCAGTCGGTTCAGCTTCGGCGAATGTCGCAAGTCTTCAATTGACTTAATAATCGGGCACAGCTGCAAAAGGCAAAGGCTTATGGCCAGAGCCAGATTGGCCGGGCTGTCATTGTCACCAAGTGACGTGTCAAATCGCGAAATGATGGCCCCATCGGGCAGTAGGCGCAAAAAGGTGCGGTTGATCGGATTGGCCAGGGCAGCGTTGATCATGCCTTTCCACCGGCTGCGGGCTGTAATGCTTTCGGCTGAGAAAGGAACACGCCCCAGAATGCCCTGAAACGAAAGTATTATGTCGCTTGGCGCGCGTCCAAGCCGGGCGTGGAAATGCACGTCGCGCCATTGGAAGCGGAACCGCAGCTGCGACCTGTCGGGGTCCGGTGCGCACAAGCCCCCCGGCAAAGGCGACCGCCAGTCCCAGGCATTCGACCCAAGTTCGCGCTGGCCCTGAACCATTATCTCCATGACTACCATATCCTCTTGAGGCTAGTCCGTGACAGCATCTGCCAAACAAGGGACAATCAGCCATGATTCGCAACCCGGTCAGCATAGCGATCAGATTCCAGCCGGGTTGAAATTCCATGACGAACCCCATATTGCCTACATCGGTTTGGCCATCTGCCGACAACAATTTTCAGGAGATCGCGCCGCGTGATCAATAGACCGACCCTTAGCGCCGATAATTCAGGCAACCAGCAAAGCCGCGAAAATAACTGGGCAACCCTGGTCAGCCTGTTGCCCTATCTGTGGCCAGCTGGCCGCAACGACCTTAGAGTTCGGGTTGCGATTTCCGTGGTGATGCTGGTCGTGGCAAAACTGGTCACGCTTTGGGTGCCGTTTTTGTTCAAGCAGTCTATTGATGCGCTATCCAGCCCGCAGGGGCAGGCGGTCGCCGTCCCAGTCGTCCTTATTGTGGCTTATGGCGTCGCGCGCTCGCTGATGCAGGGCTTGGCGCAGGTGCGCGATGGCATCTTTGCCAAAGTGGGACAACACGCGCTGCGGTCGGTTGCCCTTGTCACCTTCCGGCACATGCATGCCCTGTCACTGCGCTTTCATCTGGAACGGCGCACCGGCGGCCTGTCGCGGGTCATTGACCGGGGCACCAAGGGTGTGGATTTCCTGCTGCGCTTTACTCTGTTCAATATTGCGCCAACTATTCTGGAAATTGTTCTGATCCAATGGGTGATGATCCAGTATTTCAATATCTGGTTTGCGATTGCCAATCTGGTGATGATTGTCATCTATGTGACGTTTACATTTTCGGTCACGGAATGGCGCACGCGGTTTTATCGCGACATGCTGGAACAGGATACCCAGGCCAATACCAAGGCTATCGACAGCCTGTTGAATTTCGAGACGGTAAAATATTTCGGCAACGAAGATCACGAGGCAGAACGCTTTGACCGTTCGATGAAGCGGTATGAATTTGCTGCGGTGAAATCACAAACATCCCTGGCGTTTCTGAACTTCGGTCAGGCGACGATTATCGCCGCCGGTCTTGTCGCGGTGATGTTGCTGGGCGCACAGGGAATTGCTGATGGCACAATGACCATTGGCGATTATGTCATGATCAATGCCTTTCTAGTGCAGCTTTATGTGCCATTGAACCTGCTGGGCATGGTCTATCGCGAAGTAAAACAATCCCTGATGGATATGGAACGCATGTTCAGCCTTCTGGACGTGCCTGCCGAAATCAGGGATGCGCCCGATGCCACTGATCTGGCGGTGGCCACCGGCGAAGTGCGCTTTGAGAATGTTCATTTCGGCTACGATCCCAATCGTGAAATTCTGAAAGGGATTTCATTTACGGTACCCGGCGGGCGCACCGTTGCCATTGTCGGCCCGTCTGGTGCGGGCAAGTCGACCATATCCCGGCTGCTTTATCGCTTTTATGATGTCACCGAGGGGCGCATTCTGATCGATGGTCAGGACGTGCGTAAGGTGCGTCAGAAATCGCTGCGGGCGGCCATTGGCATGGTGCCCCAGGACACGGTGCTGTTTAATGATACCATCGCCTACAACATCCGATACGGCAGGCCCGGAGCCAGTGACGCCGAAGTCGAACACGCGGCTGATCTGGCGCAGGTAGGTAAATTCATCAAGTCGCTGCCGGATGGATTTCAGGCTATGGTCGGCGAACGTGGCCTGAAATTATCCGGCGGCGAAAAACAGCGGGTGGCGATTGCCCGCACGATCTTGAAAAACCCGCCAATCCTTTTGCTGGATGAAGCAACCAGCGCGCTGGACAGCCATACCGAACGCGATATTCAGGACGCTTTGCGTGAAGTCAGCCGCAATCGGACCACGCTGGTGATCGCGCACCGTCTGTCAACAGTCGTCGATGCTGACGAGATTCTTGTTCTGGAAGCGGGCCAAATTGTCGAGCGGGGCCGCCATCACGACCTGATCGCGTCAGGTGGTTCTTATGCTGCCTTGTGGAACCGTCAGCAGGAAGCAGCAGCCGCGCGTGAAAAACTGCGCCAGATGCAGGAAATGGAAGAAGACCGAACCGAAGCAATTGGCGCTGCCCAATGACCGGGATTGCGCTATTATGGACAAGGTCCAAACGGAGAAGTAATTGATGGATATCCTGCGCTTTCTGGCTCCGCCCATACACCGTGAGGGGTGGCGGTTTTTTGCCGTATTCGTCGTGGTGACCGTCATTGCCCATGCAATCTGGTCACCTTTGGGCTGGATCGGGATTATTCTGACCGTCTGGTGCTATTATTTCTTTCGCGACCCCGAACGGCTGACACCGGTTCGCTCCGGACTTGTAATATCGCCGGCCGACGGTGTGGTCTGCCAGATCGCTAATGCGATCCCACCAGTAGAACTGGGCATGGGCGATGTGTCGCTTACCCGTGTTGCCATTTTCATGAATGTGTTCAACTGCCACGTCAATCGCACACCGATTGACGGATCGGTGGTGAAAATGGCCTATCGACCGGGCAAGTTCCTGAATGCGTCGCTGGACAAAGCGTCCGAAGATAACGAACGACAGGCCTATCGCATTGCAGGTGAAAATGGCCGCGAAATCGCCGTAGTTCAGATCGCCGGTCTGGTGGCACGACGCATTGTCGCCGAAGTGCGCGAGGGCCAGCCGTTAAGGGCAGGCGAGCGGATCGGCATGATCCGGTTTGGCAGCCGGGTCGATGTTTATCTGCCGAACGATGTGTCACCCCTTGTCAGTGTCGGGCAGACCATGGTCGCAGGTGAAACAGTGTTGGCGGATTTCCAGTCTGCCGAACCAACACGGGAAGCTGCCGTTCGATGAGTGATGTGTCAGAGCCAGTTAATAGTAACGGCGACGAAAAAAAGCGCGCTGCCGAACGTCGTTTTGCCTTTCGCGGTTTTCGCGGTGCTCGGCCGCGATATCAGGGACTGCCCAGTCTGCCGGTGCGTCTGCTGATCCCCAATGCCCTTACCCTGTTGGCCTTGTCAGCCGGGCTCACTGCGGTGCGCTATGCCATGGATGGCCGGTTTGAGGCAGCGGTGCTGGCGATTGTGGCCGCTGGCGTGATTGATGGTATGGATGGCCGGATTGCGCGACTGTTGAACGGTGTTTCTAAATTCGGCGCCGAACTGGATTCACTCAGTGACTTTGTGTCCTTTGGAATTTCGCCCGTGTTTGTGATCTATCTCTGGACGCTGCATGATGGCCATTCCTATGGTTGGCCGGTGGTGCTGTTCTATGCCATGTGCATGGCCTTGCGTCTGGCGCGATTCAATACCGCGCTGGATGATCCGGCAAAGCCCGCATGGTCGATCCATTTTTTCACAGGCGTTCCGGCACCTACCGGGGCAGCGATTGCCCTGCTGCCGCTTTACCTTGATTTTCAGGGACTGGAATGGATCAGGGACATGCCAGCCCTGGTGGCGGTTCATCTGGTATTGGTGGGGCTGTTATTGGTCTCGCGCCTGCCGACGCCGTCGTTCAAGCGCGTTCATATTGATCGCAGCTATGTGCTGCCGGTGCTGGTCGCGGTGGTGGCAATCGGTGCGCTGCTGGCCAATTTCCCCTGGGCAACCCTGTCCCTGCTGGTGATCGGATACCTGTCCTATCTGCCGTTTTCCTATCGCAGCTGGATGGCCTATCGGGCGGGGACCAATAGTCCGGCTGTCGATCATGGAGTGGCGTGATCGCGGCATAGTCCTGAACGCGCGCCGCCATGGCGAACGGTCCATGGTGGTGGATATTTTGACCCAGCAGCATGGCAGGCACGGTGGCCTTGCCCGCGACAGCGCTAGGCTGGGTGGCGCGTTACAGCCCGGCTCCGATCTTGGCGTCCACTGGCGTGCGCGGCTGGCCGATCATCTGGGCCACTGGACGATTGAATCTTCTCATGTGCGCGCGGCGGGCCTTCTGGATGATGCCGTCCGGCTGGCAGCGCTGTCGGCGGCCTGTTCGGTCTGTCTGGCCCTGTTGCCCGAGCGCGAACCGCATCCCCAGATTTTTGCAGCCCTTGTCGTGCTTCTGGATGCGATCGAGGCTGACCAGCACTGGGCAGCTCTATATGTCCGCTTTGAGCTGGGCCTGTTGAGCGATCTGGGCTTCGGGCTGGATTTGTCCCGGTGCGCGGTGACCCATGGCAATGATGATCTGGTCTATGTCAGTCCCAAAACCGGCCGGGCCGTCAGCCGCGAGGCGGGCAGGCCCTATGCCGACCGGCTGTTACCGCTGCCGGGGTTTCTGACCGGTCGGGCCGGGGCTATGGCTGAAATGCGGGATATTCTGGATGGCCTGATCCTGACCGGTCATTTTCTGGAACGCCACATGGCAGCGGCTGCCTGGGGCCGGGTTCTGGATGCGCGAGGCCGCTTGACCACGCGTCTGCAAACGCTATGAATAGGGCGTAATTCGCGTTCCTACCCCCATATTTTGTGACAAATACGCTATGGCTGCTGATCCTGTTCCTGAAGATATTCGCGACACCTCGCTGGCCGACAGCCTGAGCGAGCGTTATCTGGCCTATGCCCTGTCAACGATTGTACATCGCGCTTTGCCGGATGCCCGCGACGGGCTGAAGCCGGT
>CAISDR010000553.1 GCA_903884125.1 uncultured bacterium | reverse complement strand
GCGCTGGTCGATGCTGCAACGTTAAGCAAAAGCCCGGAACAGCGTGAAGAACGTTTGCAAAAGGCCGAAGATCATCTGATCGCGCTGCGTCGTGCCGAGCGGTACGGCAAAACCTTGCGCATATCCGAAGTGCTCGAAAAAACCCTTACCGACGTTTCCGGACAGATCGAGGCGCAGGCAGAGCAGGCCGTTGTCGATATGATCGATACGCCAAAAGGCGAACGCGACATCGAACAGGCCAAGGAAGTGCTCTATACGTCGGTGCGGATGCTGGAACTGGCGGCCGGTTCACAACGCGCCGATGCGCTGCGCAAGCGCGGCCTTACGTCGCTGAATGACCTGACCGATCCAGATCAGGCAAAGCCGTCCGCCACCGATGGTCTCGAACCTATCAAAGGATTGCTCTAGCCCATGTCGCAAGCAATACGAATTCACAAAACCGGCGGGCCCGAAGTTTTAAGTTTTGACGAGGTGCAGCTAGATGCGCCCGGTCCTGGACAGGCGCTGGTTCGGCAGACGGCGATTGGTCTGAATTATATCGACGTTTATCACCGTACCGGTCTTTACCCCCTTCCCTTGCCTTCAGGCATTGGCCTGGAAGCTGCTGGTCAGGTTGTTGCTGTCGGTGACGGTGTGACACTGGTCAGACCTGGCGACCGGGTTGCCTATGCCGGTGGGCCTATTGGTGCTTATGCGACCGAACGGTTGATGCCCGCAGCAAGTCTTCTGGTTTTACCAGATGGCGTTAGTGATGAAACGGCTGCTGCATCAATGTTGCAGGGGATGACGGTTGAATACCTTCTGACGCGCACATATCCGGTCAAGGCAGGTGATACGATCCTGTTTCATGCCGCTGCAGGCGGCGTTGGCCTGATCGCTGGCCAATGGGCAAAGGCGTTGGGGGTGCGTGCGATTGGCACTGTGTCGACCGAGGCAAAGGCCGAACTGGCGCTGGCACATGGCTATGCCTATGTGATCATCACCGGCAAGGAAAAAGTATCCACGCGCGTGCGCGAACTGACAGATGGTCGCGGCGTTCCAGTTGTTTATGATTCAATCGGCAAGGATACTTTCTTCGATAGTCTGGATTGCCCTGCCCTGCGCGGGTACATGGTGTCCTTCGGCAATTCATCGGGCCCGGTGCCATCAATCGAACCGGGTATTCTGGGTGCCAAGGGATCGCTGTTTTTAACGCGGCCATCATTAATGGCCTATACTTCGACCCGCGCGGAGCTGGAAGGTTCGGCGGGTAAACTTTTTGCCATGCTGGCATCAGGTGCGGTCAAAGTGCCGGTCCGGCAGCGCTTTGCGCTCAAGGACGCGGAACTGGCACACCGGGCAATTGAATCGCGCGCAACCGTTGGTTCAACTCTTTTAATGCCTTAATGGCTCGGCTTTTGTACCGCAAAAGCCAAAATCAGCCAGCCCGCCATAAAACAGACGCCACCGATTGGTGTCAGCAGGACAAGTGCGCGCGAACCCGTGATACCCAGCACATATAACGACCCGGAAAACAGGACTGTGCCAGCCAGAAAGCCAATGGCGGCAAAATCACGTCCCCGGCCCGGAGCCATCAGCCCCAGCATGACAAGTGCCAGCGCATGGAACAGGTGATACCGCGCACCGGTTTCAAAAGCCGCCAGATCATTGGGGGCCGCAATATCGCGCAGGCCATGGGCACCAAAGGCACCAAAGGCCACCGCAAAAAAGGCACTCAGCGCCCCGATCCGAATCCAGTTCAGCATGCTTGCCCCCGGTTGCGACTTTCTTGAACCTTGACCCGCCCCGTCACCGCCTGCCATCGTGACACCAATATATGGGTTGCGCCAAGCAGCCAGTTCACACAGCCGCCAGGGGAGGCCCGATTTCGGGAAATGTTATGCTATCAAAGGCCGATGATTTTCCCATACATCAATTGCCCGAACCAATTGCCACTGCAGGCACTGACAGAAATTTCTATGACCGGTACTTCTTCAATGGCAGATCG